>CAZNNX010000116.1:5795-9697 GCA_964574485.1 uncultured Saprospiraceae bacterium
AGATGTGAAGGGTAGCAGCAGCTATAATCTGGAAATTTCTGAGAAAAGGGCAAAAAATGTATACGATTACCTGATCAGTAATGGAGTTAATAAACACAAACTAAAGTACAAGGGCTATGGTGAAACCTTACCTTTAAATCGTTGTAAGGATGGTGTGAATTGTAGTGATGCCGAGCATGCAGTAAACAGAAGAATAGAGTTTAAGGTGATTGGATTGATATAGATATGCAAGAGAAAATTTGTTCAAAATGCAGTCATCCCATGGAACATTTCTGTATTCACTGTGGGCAGCAAGATAGGGGTCGAAAAACCACATTGCTTAGTGTATGTTCAGATTTTGTAAGCTTCATTTATTCTTTTGAACGTTCGTTGCCAGGTACTGTATGGACAATCCTTACAGATCCACAGTTAGTAGTTTCTGATTACATGAATGGTTATCGTAATTACTTCAAAACCCCTGCCAATTTATACATCATCTCTGTCTTATTAATCGGATTATTGAATTATATCAGCCCAGCAAGTTATATTTTGGGTATAACGATAGAAGGAGAGATTCAAGGAATGGGAAAAGATTTGATTTTTTGGCTCTTTATAATGAGTTTTTTATTCCTTTCCTCCCTCTTATATTTCAGTTTTTTAAAGAAAGGATTGCTGCATCAATTGATTTCTTTGTTTTATATAAGTACCACCTTTACCATCTTATTTCTTCTGGGTACAATTGGATGGGTTTTGGTTTTTGGACCATTGCAGAAAACCAATATGTTGGTATTCTTTATTTTGTTGGTGGGATTTTGGCATGCCAGAGCGATGACATTTTATTAACTTTATAGCAATGGTAATCGTTATGTGTTTTTGGGGTTCCATGTTATTATTGTTGTCAAATTTTATGAATGGGAATTAAGTAATAGATATGTCTTTTAAAATTTATACAAAAACAGGAGATGAGGGAATGACTTCATTGTGGGGTGGGGCAAGAGTGTCCAAGCACCATATTCGAATTGAATCTTATGGAACCGTAGATGAATTAAATTCATTTATAGGACTATTGAGAGATCAACTTGATCATATTGAAATCAGAGAAAAATTATATGAAATACAGCATGTATTATTTACTGCTGGGTCTATTCTTGCTGCTGATCCTGACAAAAAAGACCAAATCTATATTCCCTCTTTTCCTGCTGATATAATACATCAAATAGAGAATTGGATAGATGAGATGGATTTACAATTAGAACCTTTAAAAAATTTTATTTTACCTGGTGGTCATGTTGCTGTTTCTACGGCTCATTTATGTCGTTGTGTTTGCAGAAGAGCAGAGCGAATTATTGTAGCCCTACATGAATTAGAACCTTTGAATTTGGAACTGATACAATTTTTTAATCGATTATCTGATTACTTTTTTGTTCTCTCCAGATATATATCGCAACTATACCAAGTAAAAGAAGTAATCTGGATATCTAAATGATCAGAATATTTTTCATCGGATTATTTTTTTCAGCTTTCTGTTTGTACGGACAAGGAAACCTGAGTCAAAAAATGGAAATGGCTGAAAAATCTTTCAATCAGATGAAATATGATGAAACAAGACTTCAAATCCAAGAGATTCTGTCAAAGAATGAAAAATTTGCCATGGCCTACAGGCTTCTTGGCTTGCTCGAATTGAGAGTTAAAAGATACGAAGCGTCAACGATTGCATTTGAGAAATTGTTCCAAATAAAGCCCGACTTTTCCAGATGTGCCTATTATGAGGCTGCTGAATCATATATGAAGTTGTATCAATATGAAAAGGCATTAGATTATTTTTTTCTTTATAAAAATGCGTTGGCCAGAGATTTTAAGATATCTGAAGATAATGCGGTACTTCGTTATGATAAATTTATAGATAGAAATATAAATAACTGTCAGTTTTCAATTGAAATGGGTTTTCATGGGAAAGGGGATCAGCCATTTTTATTAGGGGGAAATATTAATTCTTCCATGGACGAATCTATGCCTTCCTTTACACCTGATGCTACTGCACTTATATTCACAAGCAACCGTCAAGGGGATGAAAATTTATATCACTCCAAATCTGTTCAAAAAGGTTGGTCAGATGCCAAATCTGTTGGAGGAGTAATAAATAGCCTTCACAATGAGGGAATGGCTAAATTTTCAACCTGTGGATCAAAAATTTATTTTTCCAGTTGTAATTGGGAAAATGTGAGAGGAGGCTGTGATATTTATCAGGCATCCTACGATATTTTTGATGAAATAGTTGATGGTGTAGAACCTGTTGATTTTTTGAACTCTGAATTTTGGGAGTCTCAGCCAAGTATCAGTTGTGATGGCTCTGCCATATATTTTGCGAGTAATCGGGCTGGGGGTTATGGGGGAACTGATATCTACTGTGTTTACAGAACCAAACAAGGTAATTGGGGCAAAATTCAAAATCTGGGTCCAGAAATTAACACCGCAGGTGATGAAGAGTCTCCCTTCATCTCACTAGATGGGAAAACGCTCTATTTCGCTTCTGATGGTCATCCCGGTATGGGAGAGCAAGACATTTTCGTGAGTTATTTACAGGAAAATCAAATCTTTTGGACAAGCCCTGTGAATTTGGGTGAATCTGTGAACTCCCCCTACCGAGAAACTGGTCTGGTCTTACATCCCAATCACGAGTCTGTTTATTTTTCCTCTGACAGACAAGGGGGTAAGGGTGGCTTGGATCTGTATCAAAACCAACTGTCTACAGTACTCAAGCCAAAGTATGAACATCTTATGATAAGAGGACATGTTTTTAATGCTGAAAATAAATCGGCTATCGAATCGGCAACAGTAAAAGTGCGTATGGGTGACAAGGAATTAATCTACAATCTAACCGATGTAAATGGTTTGTTTATGTTGTGTGTACCCGTAGATTCAACGTTCTCCTATGTAATTAGCAAGAAAGGATTTGAGTCTTTTATTGGGGCTGATTATTATGAAAAATCTGAAGCCAATTCACTGAGATCAATGAATATTTATTTGAATCCAGAGGGCAGAGTTGCTACACAAAATGAAGGGTCTAATGTTCTTCCCAAAAGGAACCCAAGAAAAAATTTATCAATTTATTTTGAATCAGATCAACATAGTTTAATTGAAGAACAAATAAAACAAATACATAAATTACTAGATCCTTACCTTGAGGATGAGAATGTAAAGCTTGTAGTAACAGGTTTCGCAGATGATGATGGAGATCAAAACTATAATTTGAATCTATCAAAAAAAAGAGCTGAAGAAGTGAAAAAAATAATAATGAATCTCGGCATTAAGGAAACTAATATATTGTATGATGGTAAGGGAGTTGTGGAAAGTAATTTAGCCAAACATCAAAAAAGAAGAGTAGAAATTGTTATATTGCAGTAATATGAACTTACATCAGTATCTATTGCCTTTTTTCCTTTTATTTCATTTGATTGTTTTGGGTCAAATAGAGATAGATCCTATCGTTTTACAAAAGGCAAAAGACGATAAAGGTGTTGACTGCCTCATCTATTTTAAAAATCAACCTGATCTCTCTGAAGCCAGAAAACTAAGTGATAAGCAGCAGATGGGCCGCTTTGTCTATCATAAGCTTAGGTCAGAAGTAGATATATCTCAAAAAAGAGTAAGAGCTTTCTTAGATGCCAATGCTTTGTCCTACCAATCATTTTTTGTGGTGAATGCCATTCGGATTTATCTGCCCAGCCAAATGTTACAACAATTGGAAGGGTTTAGTGAAATTGCAAAGGTATTACCCAATCTACCGATTCATGCTTCTTTTCCCGTGGAAACAAGTAATTCCTATTCAAAATCAGCTATTGAATGGGGTATTGACAAAATTGGGGCAAGAGATTTTTGGGATTTAAGTATCAAGGGCAAAGGAGTTGTTGTAGGGGGGCAGG
>CAZNNX010000117.1:0-9638 GCA_964574485.1 uncultured Saprospiraceae bacterium
GTAGACAGGGCAGGCATTCAAACAGGACCCACACCGAATACAATGGAGTGCATACTGTTGCTTTTCGTCAGAGAGTAAATTCGTTCTTCCGTTATCCAGAAGTATAAGATACATGTGTTCTGGTCCCTGACTTTCTCCCGCTCTCCTGGGTCCTGCCACCAAACTATTGTACACGGTAAGATGTTGGCCAGTGCCATAGGTAGCCAATAAAGGCCAAAAAAGAGACAAATGACTAAGATCGGGTATAACTTTTTCAATACCTGCTATGGCAACATGTACTTTGGGATAACTGAATGACATTCTTGCATTCCCTTCATTTTCTGTAATGGCTATTAAACCCTGATTAGCTATCAAAAAATTGGCTCCTGTGATACCCAGATCGGCTTTTTCAAATTTTTCTCTCAATAATTTTCTTACAAAAGCGGTGATCTGTTCTGGGCTGGAATTCTTGTCTAAATTAAATTTTTCATGAAACAAAAGAGCAATTTCCTCCTTACTCAAATGCATGGCAGGAGTTACAATATGATATGGCGCCTCATCTCTCAATTGAACTATGTACTCACCTAAATCTGTTTCCATAACCTCAACTCCTTGTTGCTCCAAAAAAGGATTGAGATGTATCTCTTCGGTTATCATCGATTTCGATTTCACCACGGTCTTAATTTGGTGCCTGTCTACAATTTCTTCCATGATCTTCAAGGCCGACGCTGTATCCTTGGCCCAAAGCACCTGGGTTCCTCTTTCCTTCATTTTTTCTTCAAAGCGTGTCAATAAGAGATGTAGATTTTGAACAGACCAGGATTTTATTTCCGAAGCCTTGGTTCTAACAGCAGCCAAATCCCTAAACAAAAGCTTTCCTTCTGAGACTTTTGCATCGTACTTGCCCATATTGAATTGAATGGTTCTCCTGTGCTGCACAGAAAATGCCTTGTCTTCGGATTTTTTTATAAACCTTTTTTTTATTCCATTCATGCCTTATGTCCATTCTGTATCATAAAAAACCCCTATTTTTATTTCAAATTTAATCATATTCATGATAGTATTTGAAAGATTTACACTCAAAAATGGACTCAGAGTTATTTATCATCAGGACCCAGCTGCTACCCTGAGTACCGTCTGCCTTACTTATGATGTAGGAACGAAAGATGAAAAAAAAGGAAAAACAGGCATGGCTCATCTTTTTGAGCATCTTTTATTTTCCGGGAGTAAAAATTGCAAAAATTTTGATGTAATCATTCAGGAAGCAGGGGGAGAAAACAATGCCTATACTAATCAAGACATGACTGTTTATTATAATACAATACCTCATAACAATTTAGATGTGGCACTTTGGCTGGAAGCAGACCGGATGTCGCAATTACAAATAAAAAAGTCAAGTTTACAAAAGGAGAAAAAAATTGTTGTCGAGGAATTTAAAGAAACAACCCTTGATGAACCCTATGGTGATGTGTGGCATTATATTGGTCCGAAAGCTTATCCTTTACACCCTTATCAAATTCCTACAATTGGCGCTAGCATTGAAGATATTCAATCTATTGAAATTGAAGACATAAAAACCTTTTACACCACTTATTATCAACCCTCCAATGCAGTTCTATCCGTTTGCACACAACTAGAATTTCACCATTTCAGAGAAAAAGTAAGTTTTTGGTTTGAATCGATTCCCTCTGACCCAGCGCCCAAAAGAGTAGAATATCCAATCAATCCCATTACACAAAACCAAGTCTTTAAATTATTGGGCAAAGTGGTTCAACCCTGTTTGTTTCTTATTTTTCAGTCGACAAAGAGACTAGATCCACAATATTACTTAGATGATATCATCTGCGATTTTCTGGCGGAAGGTGAAAATGCCTATCTATATAAAAACTTAGTTAAGGATCAGGCTATTTTTGCTGAAATTGATGCCTATGTCACAGGTAATACGGATGGGGGATTGTTCATTATTGAAGCCAAACCGCTCAGTAATATTTCCTTGGAATTGGCTCATGAAGCTCTTTGGAAAACGCTGGAGCAGTCTAAATCAGATCAGATTGGCAACTATGATTTTGAAAAAATTTGCAATCAGATTGCCTACAATCAAGCCCTTGAAGAACAATCTTCATTCAACAAAGCGATTCAACTGGGCTACTATGAGTTATTAGGAGACGCTGCACTGATTGACAAAGAAATAGACTTATATTTCAAGGTCAATCTGGAGGATCTAAATATTAGAATGCGACAACTTTTAGACCCAAATAAAAACCTATGCTTTTTCTATCTACCCAAATAGTGCCTAAGTTTCAAATTATATTGTAACTTTGTCGTGAATTAGCGAAAGAGATTAAAATACTTACTGATATGACAAATTTATTTTTATTTATTCCAGGCGTTGGTGGCAGTGAATGGATCTTTATTATATTGATTGTTTTGCTCCTTTTTGGTGGCAAAAAAATACCTGAACTCATGAGAGGTTTGGGTAAAGGCATCAGAGAATTTAATGATGCTAAAAATAAGGTTTCAACCGAATTGGAAGAAGGGATGAAGGATAATGGCCCCAAAAGAGAAATCGAGCAGCCTAACAAGTAGTTAAAGTTGCGTTAAAATCTTTTTTCCGATCACTTTTTATTATTTTTACTAAAGTCACATTTGATTTTAGATTTATTTTATTTATCAAAACATTCATTGCAACCTTGCAGTATTCTATTTTAAAGCCAAGCCATACAATGAAAAATCATTTATATATATATTTATTTTCCTTAAGCCTGTTTTTATTTTTAAATAACAACATTCAGGCTACAACCATTGACCCGCCAACATCAAACAGTTTCAACGAAGATAGTTTGGCGAGGTTGATTTCCAATTTCATCAACGAAATTCCGCAATTTACAGATGAGGAATATGAAAAAAGAATGCAGGCGCTGTCAAATGAAATACAGTATAAATTAGACCCACTTATCAAGGAACGTATTCTCGCTCGTACTGAAAAGTACAGAACATCCACGGAAGGTATGCTGGGAAGAGGCACAATCTATTTTCCCATTTTTGAGGAGCACCTGGCCAAATACAATCTTCCACATCATATCAAGTATTTATCTATTGTTGAGTCCAATTTAAACCCCTTGGCAAAGTCTCCTGCAAGTGCTGTGGGATTATGGCAATTCATACCCAGTTCCGGACGTCTTTATGGGCTTGATATCAATTCTTATGTCGATGAAAGAAGTGATACTTATTTAGCGTCGGAAGCAGCAGCTAGAATGTTACATGAGCTTTTTAAAAAATACAATGACTGGTCTATGGCCCTTGCTGCCTATAACTGTGGCTCTGGCAGATTAGATCAGGCTGCAAGATTGGCCAACAGCAACGACTATTGGGAAGTAAGAAAATATTTACCCAAAGAAACCCAGAAATATGTGCCTTACTTTATGGCTATGGTATATGTGGGCGAGTTCCACGAGACTCATGATTTAATTCCCGAAAGAATGTCTGCCGATTTTATACTTACAGACACAATTCATTTTGAGGGTCCTGCCAATATTTTTGACTTGGCCAACAAATTGGAAATTCATCCCGACACTTTTAAGTTTTTAAATCCATCTTACAAAAAGGGTTATATCCCACAAAAAAAATCAGGCCAGATTATCGTTTTACCTGCTCGAATTGTTGCTCAGTTAAGAGGTTACCAAAACGCCCTAGTCAGAGTTCAGTCTATGCAGAAGGATAATCCCATCAGAGCTGTCAGAAGAGTACAGGATGAATCTGATTTATCTTTTTTAGCCAAGGCATACAGATGTACCGTTGAAGATATTTTAGGATGGAATGACTTACCTAGTCACTATCAAGTTTCCGCGGGAGATTTGATCGCCTTAAGAAAATTCAATCTCTTTACTTCAAACACAAACACAGTTCCTCGACCCATTACCCAACAAAACAACCTTTCTCTCATCCCGGTTCAATCTCTAAAAACTACAGCCATACACAGTACTGGCCATATTGAAACTACAAAAATACAGCAGCATTACAGTTATGGAATGGAGAAATCTCCCCTCTACAATAATGCGCCAAACGAGACTGTCAAAGCTGTTCAGCGACATAGAATTATGGTCAATAGTGAAGTGGAAAGTTCCTATCAAATTACAGAAACAGACCCGATTGCCCCCATCGTACCAAAAGCAGAACAGAAAAAATTGGAGCCTGCTGTTGTTTCAGCAGAAAATCAGGATGATGAACGCAACAGAAAATACAGATTGTTAAGTGGAACTGGTTCGACTACCATCCAAACTGACCCTGTTCATTCCTCCTATCTAGAGGTCAAACCTGAAAAAATTAATCACAACGCCCTTTCTTTGGAAAGCAAACCTCTTTACCCAAATCAAGCGGGGAACTCTGATATACTCTTAAGTCAATCTGAATTTATCCTCCATAGATTGAATGAGGGTGAAAATTTTGAATCTCTTCAAATGAAATATCCTGCACTTGAATTAGAGAAATTTTTAAAATTAAATCAAATACAAAGCACAAAAGAATTAGTTCCCGGAATGGTTGTAAAAGTTTATTAGCGTACTTATATAAAAAGAAAAGGAATGGGCTTGCTCATTCCTTTATTTATTTTTATCCGATATGTAAACGAACCATTATCTTTACTCAGAAAAACGATCTATGACAGCTGAACTTTTGACGCAAAGTATTCAATTTATAAAATCCCAAACGGGTAGTTTTGTTCCAAACTTTGGATTCATTTTGGGTACTGGATTAGGCGATTTAGCCAAAGAAATTGAATGTCATTGCGAAATACCCTATCAACAAATTCCCGGATTTCCCGTCTCTACCGTGGCAAGTCATGCTGGTAAACTTATTTTTGGAACTTTGCACGGAAAGCATGTTGTAGCCATGTCAGGCAGATTTCACTATTATGAAGGATATTCAGCACAACAACTTACCTTTCCTGTTCGCGTTTTAAAAGGGTTAGGCATACAACAACTCTTCATATCAAGCGCAGTTGGTTCAGTCAACGAACAAATGAATGCTGGGGATATTGTCATTATCAAAGATCATATCAACCTAATTCCTGATAACCCACTTCGTGGGCCGAACAAGGAGGAATGGGGCCCCAGATTCCCAGACATGAAAGATGCTTATGATAAAAAAATGAACGCACGTCTTTATCAAATAGGAAAAGAATTGCAGATTCCCGTCCATCAAGGGGTTTATTTAGCCTTACAAGGTCCTAATTTAGAGACAGCTGCTGAATATCTTTTTGCGCATAGGATGGGGGCTGATGTTATTGGCATGTCAACCGTACCTGAAGTGATCGTTGCCAAACACATACAATTACCTGTTTTGGTTACATGTATCGTTTCCAATAAATGTTTTCCTATTGATGAAATTGAGGAAACAACCCTTGAAAATGTAATTGAGACGGTAAAAAAAGCAGAACCTAAATTGGCGCTGCTCATTCAAAACCTACTTAGAGAATTAGAAATTTTATGAATAACCTTTTGCTCAAATTAGCAGCCATCAAAGATAAATTTGAATATCTGCAAGAAAGTCTTTCAGATCCATCGATCATAAACGACATGGACAGATTCATGAAGGTGAATAAAGAGTATAAAAATCTGGAACCCATCGCCACGGCCCATGATAAGTACAAACAACTTATTGAGGGAATCAAAGAATGTAAAGATATTCTAGACTCTTCATCTGATGCCGATTTTAAAGATATGGCAAAAGAAGAACTGGAGGAGCTACTCACACAACAGGAGCCCTTGGAAGAGGAAATCCGCCAATTGCTTATACCCAAAGACCCGGAAGATGAAAAAAATGTAATTTTAGAAATCAGGTCTGGTACTGGCGGTGATGAAGCTGCCATATTTGCAGGCGATCTATACAGAATGTATGAACGATACATTGATCAGATGGGATGGAAACGAGAAATTGTTTCAGATAATGAAAGTGAAGCCGGAGGATACAGTAAAATATTTTTACAGGTAACAGGCGAAAATGTCTACGGCAGGCTAAAATACGAGTCTGGAACACATAGAGTTCAAAGAATACCCAAAACCGAATCCCAGGGAAGGGTTCACACTTCTGCCGCAACAGTAGCGGTTATGCCCATTTTAGAACAAGAAGATGTGCATATCAACCCCGCAGACCTGGAATGGGATACCTTTCGTGCAAGTGGTGCTGGAGGACAACACGTTAATAAAACGGAATCAGCGGTTCGTGTCTTACACAAACCCTCTGGAGTTATAGTAGAATGTCAGGAGGGGCGCTCTCAGCATAAAAACAGAGAAATTGCCCTGCAAAAACTATTTGCAAGACTTTATGAAATTCAACAAGAGCAACACACTTCTCAAATGACAGACCTGCGCAGAACCCTTGTTGTTTCTGGAGACAGGTCTGCTAAAATCAGAACATACAATTATCCGCAAAATAGAGTAACAGATCATCGGATTAATTTTACAAAATACAATCTGACGGAAGTGATGGAAGGTGATTTAGATGAGTTTATTGATGCCATCCAAACGACCTACAATGCTGAAAAATTAAAAGAAACGGAAGAAGCTTAACTTATGTTTGTTCATTGGACTTATCTTCAAACACCACTCGGCACCCTAAAGATTGCCGGCAATGGTATTGCCCTTTCTGAAATTGGTTTTGAGGAAATGACCCTTTCTAAAAAAGAGTTTCAGGTCCCTGACTATATCGCATTTGCCCAGGAACAAATCGAAGAATATTTTGATTTCAACAGAAAAGAATTTCAACTGCATATAGATCTTTCCTTTGGAACTTCTTTCCAACAAGAAGTTTGGAAATATATTCTCGCTATACCCTATGGTAAAACCGTAAGCTATTCTAAAATTGCCGATGATTTGGGTGACAGGAAAATGATTCGGGCAGTGGGTCAAGCGGTAGGAGCAAATAAACTTGCCCTTGTTGTTCCTTGCCACCGTGTTATAAGCGCTGAGGGAGAAATGACAGGATTTGCATGGGGAATTGATAGAAAAAGACGACTTTTAGAAATCGAAAAAGCTGATTTATATGGTCTTCAAGACACACTTTTTTAAAACTTACTCCTATGGCAACTCCTAGAACGGTAGCGTTTTACACCTTAGGATGTAAACTCAATTTTTCAGAAACCTCCTCCATTGGCAGGCTCTTTGAAGATCAGGGTTACAGCGAAGTATCATTTGAGGATGGGGCTGATATTTATGTTATCAATACCTGTTCTGTTACAGACTTTGCCGATAGAAAATGCAGAAAAACGGTTAGAGCAGCCAGAAAACAATCACCCCACGCTCATATCGTGGTGGTAGGCTGCTATGCCCAATTAAAACCGAAAGAAATTGCTGAAATCCCTGGGGTTGATTTGGTCTTAGGTGCTAGTGAGAAGTTTAAAATACTGGATTATGTCGATAAACTAACAGAGGCTCCGGATCAGGGTTTGGTTTTTGCTGCGGATGTAAAAGAAGCCAATACCTTTACAAGTGCTTTTTCTTTCGGAGATAGAACAAGGTCTTTTTTAAAGGTTCAAGACGGCTGTGATTATAAGTGTACTTTTTGTACAATTCCTAAGGCCAGAGGAAGCAGCCGAAGTGATCGCATTGATAATATTGTTCAACAGGCCCGGGAGATTGTCAAACTGGGTGTCAAAGAGATTGTTTTGACGGGTGTTAATATAGGTGACTTTGGCAATGGCACTGAAGTGATTGAGGGTGTAAAACCAAAAAAAGAAGCTCTGTTTATAGATTTAATAAAAGAACTGGAGCCAATTGAAGGGGTGGAAAGATTTAGAATCTCTTCCATAGAGCCTAATCTTTTGACAGAAGAAATTATTCAGTTTGTTGCCGAATCTACAAATTTTGTACCTCATTTTCATATTCCACTACAATCCGGCAATAATAAACAGTTGCGCGAAATGAAAAGGAGATATCAACGGGAACTTTATGCAGATAGATGTCATTGGATCAAAAAATATTTACCCGAAGCCTGTATTGGCGTAGATGTTATTGTTGGATTTCCGGGAGAAACAGACGCTGACTTCCTCGAAACCTATCATTTCATACAAAATTTAGAGATTTCCTATCTTCATGTTTTTACTTATTCTGAAAGAGAACAAACAGAGGCCGCAACAATGCCTGGAACTGTCCCCATGCATGTACGTAGAGAGAGAAATGAAATGCTCCGTATCCTCTCTGAAAAAAAGAAAAAAGAATTCTACGAAAAACATATAGGAAAGAATTTCCCTATTCTGGTAGAAGCTAAACACAATGACATTTACATATTTGGATTTACTCCGAATTATATTAAAGTTGCCATACCTTATTCACCTTCTTTGGTGAATCAAATTATTTCCGTAACCCTTCTAGAATTTACCTACGTCGATGATGAAGCTGTAATTTTAGGTCAACCCTTATCTCATGTTCCATAAAGAAGGCAAAGCCAGTATTGCTTTAGCAACCCTCCTGCTCTTATTTTCTATTGTCTTAATACAATATCTTAATTCATATGTACTTGTAGAAGTATTGATTCTCGGAATTGCCCTCTTTATATGGATAATCATTTTACAATTTTTTAGAAATCCTGCCAGAATTCCACTTGAAACAAATCCTTTATTAGTTTTATCTCCTGCAGATGGACAGGTTGTTGTTATTGAAAAAATATTCGAATCTGAATTCTTGCAACAAAACTGCACACAAGTCTCAATATTTATGTCACCCTTAAATGTTCATGTGAATAGACACCCTGTTAGTGGAAAAATTTTGGAAAGTATTTATCATCCAGGAAAATTCCTAATGGCTTGGAACCCAAAATCTTCGACGGACAACGAAAGAACATCTGTATTATATCAAAATGACAGGGGTGAGAAAATTTTGGTTCGACAAATTGCCGGATTTCTAGCCAGAAGAGTTGTTTGTTATGCAAAAAAAGATATGTTGGCAAATCAGGGTGAAGAACTTGGGTTTATAAAATTTGGATCTCGGGTTGATATTTTTCTTCCTGAAAGCTATGAGATTCGGGTTAAAATAGGTCAAAAAGTGATGGGTAATGTAGATATCATTGCAAATTACCCAGAGGCTAACTCTTAAAAACTGTTAATATTTAATTAATTGTTATACAAGCAAAGACATTTTCATTAAATTTGTTGAGAAAGATTACGAATCGGATATTTTTCCGCCAACTTAAAACATCTAAATCTTAGCCTTTATGAAAAAATTAATGCTACTTTCTTCAATGATGATGTTTGGTGGTTTTGCTTTTGCTCAATGCCCACATGCTAAAGAAGCTTCTGCAACTACAACTTCAAACACAACTACTGTAACTAAAACTTGTACAAAAACCGCTGCGACATGCGATAAAACTGCAAGTACTTGTTGCAAATCTAAAACTGCTTCTACCTCTTCTGATGTAAAAGCTACTACTGTAAGTAATGAGCAACCTAAATCTTGCACTAAAGAAAGTTCTTCTTGTTGCAAATCAAAAGCAGCTCAAACTTCTGCTACCAAAACAACTGCTGTTGTTAAAAATGAAGAAAAATAATATCTAAGGATACATTTCTTATAAAAAGAGGGCATAACAGCCCTCTTTTTATTTTTACCCTATTCATAAAGCATAAAAAATCCCGTCAGTGTAAGCCTGACGGGATAAACATCACTGAAAAA
>CAZNNX010000118.1:0-9504 GCA_964574485.1 uncultured Saprospiraceae bacterium
CTATTTCAAATTTTGTTGATTTTGAAGGTATTCGTGTACTTGATTTGTTCTGTGGTAGTGGAAATATAGGAATTGAATTTTTGTCAAGAGGCGCAGAATGGGTTGTTTTTCTTGATCATCACAAGGGTTGCACCCAATTTATTCATGAGAAGTTAACTGAGTTTGAGTTATTAGGTCAATCTAAAATTATAACTCAAAAATTTCAATCCTTTCACCAAAGCTATCTTGGTCCGGCATTTGATTTGATATTTCTAGACCCCCCCTATGATTTTAGCTCATATCAAAAGTTTCCAACCCTTTTTTTAGATGCAAGATGGTTGAATGCAGAAGGATATTTAATCATTGAGCACGATCATAGAAATAATTTTGAAAAACATAGTAACTTTGTCATGACAAAAAAATATGGACAGAGTCAATTTTCATTTTTGAAACCCAGATATTCATGAAATTTGCTAGAGATTGGTGGAAATACCTTACCATCATTTTATTAATTTACAGCCTGATAATGGGTTTAGCCATTCCCCTCAGAATGGGAATCACCTCCGGAAGAGATCAGCTCAGCCTGCGTATGGGTACCATAAACAAGGTTCAAATTGAAACTTACAATAGTAATTTTCAAAATAAGCCGGAAGAGATCAGAATTAAATTAAATGCACAAAAAGCCATTTGCGCACAATCCATTCAAGTAATTGATGTACACAATATAAGTGCTTCATTTATGATTCCCTCCCTTGATTTATCCGAAATCAAATCTCCTTATCCCCTTTTGGAAATTTGGGATCCTTCAAACGGTTATGCATTCAGCGCTGTTTCCCTTCAAGAATTCAAGGATTCCAGCAATATAAATCAATCCATTAACTATTGTAACCCAAAGTTCCTTAGTCCCAAAAAAGGATTTCATTTTCCCTTTTTAAATATTCTGGAAGAAACAATTAGAAACCTTTTTTATCATGTTCCCATGTGGTTTGGCATGATGTTGCTTCTCCTTATATCAGTAATTTACAGTATCATGTATCTTAGAAATTCCCAAAATATTGAACTTGATCTCAAAGCAAGTTCCTTTGCACAAATAGGAGTTCTATTCGGCATATTGGGTGTGCTCACAGGTGCACTTTGGGCCAAAAACACATGGGGTTCTTATTGGAGTTGGGATGTCAAACAGAATACATCAGCTGTAGCATTGCTCATTTATCTTGCTTATTTTGTTCTGAGATCTTCTTTTGATGATACAGACAGAAGAGCCAGAATTGCTGCAACCTATAATATCTTTGCCTTTTCTACTCTCATTCCCTTGCTGTATATCATCCCCAGAATGGTCAATAGTTTGCATCCCGGTGCTGAGGGTAACCCAGCTTTTAGTAGTTATGACCTGGATAGTCAACTCAGATGGGTTTTTTATCCTTCTGTTGTGGGATGGATCCTTTTAGGAGTGTGGCTGGCTCAAATCAGTTTACGACTAGAAATTTTGAGAAATAAAAAATTAGAAACCCTGTAGAGAATATGTGCAATCTGCTTCACCTTTTTTTTCATTGACAATAATTTATCTACAGAAACATTGGAATATATTTTAAAAAATATCAATTTTACAAGGATTATCTAAAGATGAAAAATATAACAAACTTAGTAGCCTGTTTTTTTATGTCAACCCTAACAGTTTTGGGTCAAACAAAAAACAACTCTCATTTCATGGAAAGCCAAGGTAAATTTTATGTTGTCATTGGCGTAGTCTTAATCATTTTCCTTGGAATTGTGTTATTCTTATTGAGAACAGAAAAAAGATTAAATAAACTCGAAAAAGAGATTAATGATGATATTTAGTCATTGATTTCCTTCATTTTTTACTTAATAAAACATTTTTATGGCAGACAAACATTATAGTTTTTTCGAAGGTGTGGTTAAAAATTTTGAGAAAGCGGCACCTTATTCTGGACTAAAATCAGGATTGCTGGAGCAAATTAAGGCTTGTAATGCAATTTTTGCAATGAAGTTTCCGGTAAAACTTAACGACGAAGGTGATGTAGAGGTAATTGAAGCTTACAGAGTACAACACAGTAACCACAAAATGCCTACAAAGGGTGGTATTAGATTCAGTATGGATGTCAATCAGGATGAAGTGATGGCACTTGCTGCTTTGATGACATACAAATGTGCTGTTATTGGTGTGCCATTTGGTGGTGCCAAAGGAGGTGTTAAGATCGATCCTAAGAAATATTCTACTCCACAGTTAGAGAGAATCACGAGAAGATATGCAGCAGAACTGGTTCGTAAAAATTTCATCGGCCCAGGTATGGATGTACCTGCTCCAGATTATGGAACTGGCCCCAGAGAAATGGCTTGGATTGTAGATACTTACATGACCCTCAAACACGGAGAATTAGATGGTTTGGGTTGTATAACCGGTAAACCGGTAGAACAAGGTGGTATTGTGGGGAGAGCTGAAGCAACAGGTCGTGGCGTTTTTTATGGTATCAGAGAGGCTCTATCCTATGCTGATGACATGAATAAAATAGGTCTTAGTACCGGAACACAAGGTAAGACAATGGTGATTCAAGGTATGGGTAATGTTGGTTCTTTTACAGGATTAATTTCCATTGCTGAAGGTGGTATTAAAGTAATTGGTGTAGCAGAATATGAAGGATCTATCCACGATCCTAATGGAATTGACATCGCTAAATTACTGGAATACAGAAAACAAAACGGCTCCATCCTTGGATTCCCCGGAACAACTACCCTAGCCCACAGAGGTTCTGCCTTAGAATTGGATTGTGATATTTTAGTACCTGCAGCTCTTGAAAATCAGATTAATATCGACAATGCAGATAAAATTAAGGCTAAAATCATAGCGGAAGCCGCCAATGGTCCTGTTACCCCTGAAGCTGAAGAAATCCTTCTAAAAAAAGGTTGCTTGATTATACCTGATATGTATATCAACGCCGGTGGAGTAACCGTTTCTTATTTCGAATGGTTAAAAAATATCTCCCACAGCAAATTTGGCCATATGGAGAAAAGATTTTCATCCAATCGCTACAAAAATTTGCTAGACACAATGCTTGAACTTACTGGAAAAGAAATGACTGAAGCTCAAAAAGCATATCTTACATCAGGTGCTGATGAATTGGATTTAGTACGTTCTGGCTTGGAAGAATCTATGGTTTCAGCTTATCAGGCAATTCGCAAAACCTGGCAAGCAGATCCCTCAATACCAGATTTAAGAACAGCAGCCTTTGTTTATGCTATTAAACAAATTGGTGCAGATTACAACGCTATGGGTGTTTGGCCATAGAAAATCGCAACTTATTATAAAAAAAGCGCTCTTTGTAGAGCGCTTTTTTTATTGCCTGAAATTAACTTTTAATTTTGAATCATTTTTTCTTGATTTCAAAATATAATTTTGTCTTATCTTTGGGAAATAAATAACTTTTATTTAAGTTTGTAATAATCGTTATATACATACTTTAAGCAAAATTATATATCTTTTCAACGCTACATAATGAACCAGAAACTAGATAATATAGATTTAAAAATTTTAAAGTTACTTCAGCAAAATAGCAAAATAACAAATTTAGACCTTTCCAAAAAAATAGGTCTTTCACCTGCTCCTACTCTTGAGCGGGTAAAAAAGCTTGAAAATTCTGGAATAATTGAAAGTTATCATGCCCAAATTGCACCCGCTGCCATGGGTTTGAGTGTTAAAACCTTTGTTTTGGTTTCATTAGCTTGGCAAAAGCCAAATGCCTTAGATAATTTTATCTCCAAGGTAAATCAGATAGATGAAATTGTAGAATGTTATATCATTACAGGTGAGGCTGATTTTTTAATGAAATTAGTTTGCAAAGACATTCCGACCTACGAGCAACTTTTATTTAAAACCCTTTCAAAGATTGAGGAAATCGAAAGATTAAAAACATTAATGACTTTCTCTACTGTAAAAGAGTCTAAGATTTTACCCTTCGATTACGAAAGTGGAGAAGATCCAGAATAATATCATTGCATGAACGTCAGTTATTGGGATCAATGCAGTTTCCTCGAAGAACAGGATCTCATTATCATAGGCAGTGGTATTGTAGGTTTAGAATCAGCAATTCATTTAAAACAAAAGTTTCCTCTCTTAAAAATTTCCATTCTTGAAAGAGGTTCAATACCATGGGGTGCCAGTACTAGAAATGCCGGATTCGCCTGTTTTGGAAGCTTGACTGAATTAATCTCTGACGTAGAGACACAAGGGTGGGATAAAACATTATCCCTTGTTGAAAAACGTTATAAAGGCTTACAAGCCCTGAGAAAGCAATCAGGAGATTTTTCTATCGGTTTTCAGGAATGCGGAGGATTTGAAGTTTTCAAAGAAAAAGATCAAACTTCTTTTGAGGCAGCAGCAGAAAAGATTCATCTGTATAATACTACCTTATCTCAGATTATTTCCTCTACTTCTAATTTCAAATTGAACCATTCCAAGGCAAAGGAATCAGGATTAAATTTCAAATGGGCCATAGAAAATAAGGCCGAGGGTCTACTCCATACGGGAAAAATGATGCAGCAATTGCTTCAATTATCCAGACAACTACAAATTCAAATTTATAATGGAATAGAGGTAAATCACATAGAAGAAAAGGAAACTCTGATACATATTCAGTCGTCCTCTCTTCATTTTAAAACAAAAAAAATATTATTCTGCACCAATGGTTTTAGTCAGACTCTTTTACCGAACTACGATATTCAAGCGGCAAGGAATCAGGTCTTAATCACTGAACCTATTTCAAATTTAGATTTGAATGGTGGCTTCCATTACGACGAGGGTTATATCTACTTTAGAAAAGTTGACTCAAGAATTCTTCTTGGTGGTGGGAGAAATCATTTTCCACAAACGGAATACACTGCTGTCATGGAAAATACAGAGGAGCTAAAAACCTATTTACAGGAATTTTTATTTGAAAATATTATCCCAAATCATAAAGAGGTCAAAATTGCAGGTTTTTGGTCAGGTATTTTGGGTATAGGTAAAACCAAAGAACCTATTGTTGAAAGAAAATGTAAAAATCAATACATCGCCACCCGAATGGGAGGAATGGGTGTTGCTCTTGGCATTCTGACAGGACAGGAAGCAGCAGAATTGATTTCCCTTGATTTGTAAGAAAGCGCTGTCAAATTGTCAGCAATTTAAATTGGAATATAAATTGTATATAAATCCATTATTCACAATAAATAATAGAATCATATGCAAAAAGGATTTATTTCAGTACAAACGGAGAACATTTTCCCTATCATTAAGAAGTTTCTCTATTCTGATCATGAAATTTTTCTTCGTGAGCTCATCTCGAATGCGGTAGATGCCACTTCAAAACTAAAAACATTAGCCCGTAGAGGTGAAACTCAGGCTGAACTTGGCGAAACTAAAATTGAAATTATTATTGATTCTGAACAAGGAACCTTATGTATTAAAGACCGAGGCATTGGTATGACCGAAGAAGAAGTAAATAAATACTTAAATCAGGTTGCTTTTTCTTCAGCTAAAGAATTTTTGGAAAAATATCAAGATGATGCATCCATTATCGGACATTTTGGATTGGGTTTCTATTCTGCATTTATGGTTTCAAAAAAAGTAGAGGTAATTACCAAATCTTACAAATCTGAAGCTGCTGTAAAATGGACCTGTGATGGAAATCCTGAGTATACAATCGAATCTGCCGATAAGTCGGAAAGAGGTACAGAAGTTATTTTATTTATAAATGAGGAAGACAAGGAATTCTTGGAGAACTCACGAATTGAATCTCTTTTACAAAAATACTGCAAGTTTTTACCTGTTGAAATTCAATTTGGAACCAAAACTGAAACAATTGCTTCTACGGTTGAGGATGATAGTGGAAATAAGGAAGAGCAAAAGATTGAAGTACCGAACATAATCAATAATCCCTCTCCAGCCTGGAAAAAAAATCCTTCAGAATTAACGGAAGAAGACTATGTAAACTTCTATCAAGAGCTATATCCTTATTCTGCGGCGCCTTTATTTTGGGTTCATTTGAATATCGATTATCCTTTTAACCTTACAGGAATTTTATATTTCCCTAGAGTAAATCAAAACCAGGTAGAAATACAAAAAAATAAAATTCAGCTTTACAGCAACCAGGTCTATGTAACTGACGAAGTAAAAGAGATTGTTCCAGAATTCCTCACCTTACTACATGGTGTCATAGACTCTCCAGATATTCCTCTAAACGTTTCCAGAAGTTATTTACAGGGCGATCGCAATGTTAAAAAAATTACTGAGTATATAACTAAAAAGGTAAGCGATAAGCTATCGGAATTATTTAAAAAAGATCGCAAACACTTTGAAGAAAAATGGGATAGCATGAACATCTTTGTCAAGTATGGCGCTATTTCCGATGAAAAATTTGCTGAAAAATCAAATAGCTTTACCTTACTCCAAAATACGGAACTTCAGTATTTCAGTATAGAAGAATATAAAGAGAAAGTCAGTGCAAACCAAACTGACAAAGATGGAAAACTAATATATCTGTATTCAAATGATTTGATTTCACAGGATGCTCATATTCAAGGAGCAAAGGGTGCGGGCTATGATATTCTGAAATTAGATTCTATCATCGACAATCACTTCATACAACATCTTGAGAGAAAATTAGAAAATACCAGTTTTGCGAGAGTTGATAGTGATAGTATTGATCAACTCATAAAAAAATCAGATAATCCTGCTTCTGTTCTTACGGAAGAAGAAGAAAACCAGCTGAAAGAACTCATACAAAAAGTTATCACTGATAGCAATGCTACCGTTAAATTAGAAGCAATGTCTCCATCTGGCTTTCCTGTACAAATCACAAGACCAGAATTTATGAGAAGAATGAGGGAAATGTCAGCTATGCAAGGCATGGACGCCGGATTCCCGGAATTTTACAATGTGGTAGTAAACAGCAATCACCCCTTTGTATCAGAAATACTAAAGCAAAAGGATGAGACCAAGGCCAAACAATTATTTGATTTAGCTCGTCTACAACAAGGCATGTTGAAAGGCAGCGAGTTAACTCAATTTGTATCGAATGCCCTGGATTGGTTGAAAAAATAAGTACCTTAGCCCGAGAAATCGGGCTTTTTTTTTATGAAAGAGACAAAAAACATCGCATTCTGTGGATTGATGGGGTCTGGAAAAACCACAATTGGCTTTCATTTTGCAAAAATAAAACGTAAAACCTGGGTGGACCTTGACAAACAAATTGAAGAAAAAATGCAGATGACAATCTCTTCCATATTTGAAACAAAGGGTGAAACTTTTTTCCGCGAACTCGAGCAATTTACTTTAAAAGAAATTCTTCAAAAAAATAATCAGGTTATTTCCTTGGGAGGGGGAAGTCCTTGTTTTGCTCAAAATCTAAAGCTTTTAAAAAAAGAAACTATATTAATTTGGTTAGACCCTCCCATTCATATCCTGGTAAACAGATTACAAGCTGAACAAGATTCAAGACCTTTATTACAAAATCATAAGGATCTAACTGATTTTCTCATAAAAATGAGACAGGATAGAATTTCCTTTTACAGCCAATCAGAGCTAAGGATCGAGGCCTTTTCAATAGAAGAAATCTTGGAAATAGTTTTGGATTATCTGAAAAATATTACTTAGTGACGACTACCTTGCCCACATAAGTTTTACGCTCCGTATTTACCTTCAGTATATAATTTCCAGCTGAGAAAACTTCACCCTGAATTTCTATGGAATGATTTATCCAGGCTCTTGCATTTTCAGAATAAATCAAGCGACCCAACAAATCAAAAATTTCAATATCAGCTTCGCCTTCAACCTCAGGTATATACAGACTAAAATTTCCTTGATTTGGATTGGGGAAAATATATAAATTTCCAATACTCAGATCATCTAAAGGATTTGGTTTTCTCTGTACAACCGTTGCACTAAAATCTGCACCAATTTCTTTCAGGTGAACCAGCTGATAGTCAGACTCATAACTCATCCCTACACTGGGTTGAAGTAAAGGCAAAAATAAAATATTTCCATTTTCAACATACCTTAAAAACAATTCAACATCAGGCAAAGGACGATCAATAACCCATTTCATTTGAAAAGGATCTGTACCTGCTTCTTTTCTTGAAAAATGAATGGATTCTGACAAAGCAACATAGAGGCTATCTTGCATAAAACTACTATCTGATTTTATCTCTACTCTATTTGCCTGTGCAGACCATAGACTGACGTACATATCATAAAAAACAGTTTGCTGCGCTGGAATATTTTCAGTTTGCTGCTCCAGTATCCAATCATTTTGAACCAGTTGTAATTCAATCAAGGTATCTGATTCAATTTCAAAATTTTGTGTTTGATATCCGAAGGCTCTCACCTTGAGTTGATAATTGGACTTGGGAATGAAAAACTGAGCAGATTTCTCCAATTTTGTATAAAACTGTTCATCCAGATAAATATCAACTTTACCCTCTCCTTCCCAAAGTATTTGAACTGACATTTTTTCAACCAGCTCTTCTACAACTACAAAACGACAATCTACTGCAAGGGTATCAGATGCATTCATCGCATAAACCCGTACAGATTGATAACCTTCTTCCAAATAAGGTAAATAAACCAATGTATCTTCTACTGTGTAAATTTGAGGGTGTAATACATCGTCATAAAATAATTGATACTGTGAATAGCCTTTTCCTGCCACTCTCAATTGAATATCATGAGGAGAAACGAACAAGGCTTTATTGGCCAGAGAAACTTCCAGATACATGGGATTTTCTTGTTTGGGAAACATCGGCAGATAATATTTACCCCTTGCCTTTAGCTTCTCAGAGAGGCTTAGCTTCAGGTCAAAAAATCCTTTTCTTTGTATCCATATGCTATCCATCGGTAAAAGATGTGTTGCCTCAAGAAAAGTAGAACTTTGAAAATTTGTTGCACCGAGAAAAAGCCAATCTTCGTCATTTTTAAACCAAATTTCAGAACCATTCAAAGTTGATCCTAATGTCTGCACCCATAAATACTGTTCGGTTGAACCCACCGCCAATAAAGGCAAAAATGCTCTGTTGGCTATTGCTTGAGAAGAAACCCGTAAATAATTGGCATAAGACTTAACTCTTTTGTTCCAGTTCGAGGTTTGATTTGGTACTTGAAAAATATTTTCAACTGTCCATTTGTACGTTTCTCCAACAAGTAAAGGTGGCACTTGAAAAGATCCAAAATTATTACCATTAATTCTGATATCTTGCTCCAACTGATAACAAGTGCCAGACAATCTGTATAATTTAAATTGATAGCCTTTGATATTATTATGTCTTGCCCATCTAAAATCTGGTGTGGTGGAATGCACCAAAGCAATATTACTCTGATTTCCAGGTACCAATAATTCAGGTTTTGCACGGATCCAACTCAACCAAATTCCCTGATTCTGATCTGTTATTCGATATCTTCCATTGGTTCTTTTAATGGGTAAACTACCATTGATATGGGCAGTCAGGTTAGAACTATAATTTTGCTGAATAATTCGAAAT
>CAZNNX010000119.1:0-9500 GCA_964574485.1 uncultured Saprospiraceae bacterium
TTGCGGCGGACGGCGGAGGCCGGCTCGCGCGAGATCCTGACCGTCGCCGCGCAGGCCCAATGGAAATCCCAATCCAAGACAACTTATTACGCAAAGAGTTTATCATAAAAATGGCAACCAAATGACCTATACTGATCGTTGGGCTGGAAGCCAAACCTACCATGCTTCTCATGGACACAACCACGTGGATGACTGGGCTGTGATGACTTTGAGAGTTCAAACTTCAGATCCAAACCCTTTAAATTGGCCTATTATAGGTGAAGGTGCCAAGATCGGATTCTGTTTGATGGATTATGGTCAGTGTGGTACCTCTGCGACTGCTACCTATTATGGAGTTTGCAGAGATACAAATATGTATTATCAGCAAGGTTCAACCATGTTGAATAACGCCTTTCCCAACTGGGGTTTGGGTGGAGGTTCTTACAATTGTTCTGTTATTGAGCAGGGTATTTCATCTGGATGGTTGGATGTGTATGGCAAACACTTGGATGGCATGTGGATCAATATCCCCAGAAATACTTGTAATGGGAATTACTGGATTGTGATGGAAGTTGATAAAAATGATAATTTCCTGGAAGAAGACGAGACGAATAACTGGACTGCTGTACCTGTAACACTCACGAGACAATTACCTGCAAATACAGCGCAAACTCCGGAAATATCTGCTATAGGTTCTAAAAATCTATGTGCAGGTGGCAGTGTTCAACTTACATGTACGGGAGGTAGTTCTTTCCTTTGGTCAAATGGTGCAACAACACAGCGTATTAACGTAAATACACCTGGAGTGTATACAGTTACTGTTACTTCTTATTGTGGTACCAATGTGTCAAATCCTTATACCGTAAATCAGGTAAGTCCACCCAATCCAATCATTTCCGGTGATACCTCTTTATGTGCTAATGCATCCGGTATGTTAACTGTAACAAATCCTACAGGTAATTTAATAAACAATTGGTATGACAATAATGGAAATTGGCTTGCCTACAGCGATACGCTTATGGTTGGTCCTTTGTTAAATACTACGCAATATGCTGTAGTAAGTACGCAGTATTTTCAGGATACCTTAAAAGCAGAACCACATACCAACGGAATTGGTGGAGGTGGATATTTAAACACTGCTCAATATGAAATTTTTAATAGTTTTATTCCTTTCACTTTAAAATCTGTTTTAATTTATTCGCAGAATGCCGGGAATGTTGTAATAGCATTGCAAGATTCAACAGGAACTGATATACAGTTGGATACAGTTGCATTGACTAGTGGACAAAACAGAGTTGAGCTAAATTTTAATGTACCTGTAGGTACTCGTTTGAGATTAGCGGCAAAATCAATGACAACCAGTGGTTTGTACAGAAATAATAATTCTGCTATCTATCCTTACTCATTAAATAATGTATTATCTATTATTGGTGCTTCAGGCGGATCCTCTTATTTTTACTATTTCTATGACTGGGAGGTTTTAACCTCTAACGGGTTCTGTACAAGTCCATCTGTGCCTGTAACGGTGAATGTTACTGCTTGCTCAGGTTTATCAATGGCAGATTTGCTATTTGAACATGATATGAAAATTATGCCTAATCCAAATTCAGGTCAATTCCAATATCAATTCAACGCATCCTATGAAGCTGAAGCTGAAATATCTGTACATAATTTGTTGGGACAAAATTTGTTTACCAAATCATTAGGTAGAGTGTCAGGTCTTGTCAATTCAGATGTAAATCTTTTAGGACTTTCTCCAGGTGTTTATATGTTACATATTACATTTGATGGAAAACCTTACAGCAGAAAATTTGTTGTAGAATAATACCAGTAAAATTTATTGTAAGCGCTGGAAATCTAATCGGTTTTCAGCGTTTTTTATTAAAAAAAATATAAAATGGAATACAGAAGATTAGGTAAATCAGGTTTACAGGTAAGTACTTTATCCTTCGGATCTTGGCTCACCTTTGGCAAACAAATTGGAGATAATGTTGCAGAAGAATTAATGAAGTTTGCATACGATAATGGTATCAACTTTTTTGACAATGCTGAAATTTACGCCCAAGGTAAATCTGAAATCGTAATGGGGCAGATTTTGCAGAAAATGGGATGGAGAAGAAGTTCTTATGTAGTATCGTCTAAAGTTTTTTTTGGATATGGAAACAAAATGCCAAATGAAACAGGATTAAGTAGAAAACATATTATCGAAGGTTGCCATGATGCAATGAAGCGATTGAAAGTTGATTATATCGATCTGTTTTTTTGTCACAGACCTGACAAAAATACGCCTATAGAAGAGACTGTTTTGGCCATGAACACTTTGATTCAGCAGGGGAAAATATTGTACTGGGGAACTTCAGAATGGTCTGCTCAAGAAATAATGGAAGCTCATATGGTATCTAGGGACTATAGAATCATAGGACCTACCATGGAACAACCTCAGTATAATATGTTTCACAGAGAAAGGGTAGAGGTTGAGTATAATCAAATTTATAAAACAGTGGGTTTGGGTACAACCATCTGGTCTCCTTTAGCCTCTGGTGTACTTACTGATAAATATCTTACAGGTATGCCAAAAGAAACAACCCGTTTGAATATGGAAGGTTTAGACTGGCTTCGTGAAAGATCTTTGAATGATCAAAGAATTGAAAAAGTTAAACTATTAAAAACTCTGGGGGAGGAAATTGGAGCAAGCATTCCCCAGTTGGCTATCGCCTGGGCAGCCCAAAATAAAAATGTGAGTACTGTCATTTTAGGGGCATCTCAACTAAAACACCTGAAAGAAACAATCAAATCCTTAGATTTTATTGATAAATTGGATGACCAATTCTTAAACAGAATAGAATCTGTTTTGGATAATAAACCAAAACATCCGGATTTCTAATGAATGATGCTCAAGGTAACTTGAGCATCATTTTTTTAAGGAAAAGCTTTTGATGAAATAAGGGATTTCCGACCAATTAAAAAAAGTTTCTGAGCTTGATATCAGTTTTTTGTCATCTTTGGAAATCAACTCTCCGTAGCATTTGCGATGTGTAACTGCAAGATTCCATGGATAAATATCTCTTTTTTCGCCTTTAAAAATATATTCCTTATTTTGATGTGTAAATTCTAGTCTGTATAAAATTTTCCTTAAATCAAAATAACGCAAACTAAGGGTGCCCGAACAAGGTGTTTTATCGCAAAAACCTTCAATATAAATCCAACCCTCGGCCTTTGCCTTAAGAAAATCTTCATGATAAGGATTGAAAAAGTCAATCATTTGCTCATGACCCCAATTTAGTTCAAATTCCATGTTCAATAAAGCAGTTTCACTCTCGGAAAGTAAAAATTGATGCGATCCTTTCATTTTCTCAGTCATCTGAAATCCAATTTTCCCATTTCCCTCCTTGAATTCAATCCATTTGCCGTAGGATTTGAATAGCATCTCTTGTAAAAATATATTTTTGTTATTCATAGTATTACTCGGATTACCCAGTGCGAAAGATAAGCTTTTATTTAAAAGTGTAGAACTAATTGGTACATGATTAATTTGCTTGGCTATCCAGTTCAAAGGATGTACCATTTCAATTTTCTTTTTAGTTTGAATTGCTTTAAAAATAATTTGAGCTACTTTATTTGATTTTTGAGAATAAAGAGGTAGAAGTTGAATGGCAAGGTTTGAAATTATATTTTGACTATGAATTTCTTTATAGAAATCTGTCTGAACCATGTATGGATAAACAGTGGTAACATCAATTCCGTAGGGTTGTAGCTCATAATGTAAAATTTCACTCATTGTTCCCAAACATAATTTTACTGAGGCATAGGCACCCCAGCTAGGCATTTTGAAAAAGGACTGACCACTGGAAATGTTAATTATTTGTCCTTTTTTAGCCTTTTTCATGTAGGGTAGGAATGCATAGATATGATGCAATGATCCATAAAGATTCACATCTATTAATTTTTCCCAATCCTCGAGAGAAGTTTCAGCTAATTCAGCCTGAAAACCTACTCCTGCATTATTGACCAGAATATCAATCTTACCATAGGTGTCAATGATATGATTTGCAAATTGAAAAACCTGATTTTTGTCTGAAATATCAACAGTATAGGATTGTGTGTATGGATTTATACTTCGCAAGACCTGCAGACTCTCAGTTAATTTTTGTTCATTTATATCTGTAATAATTACAATATAATTTTGTTTGCAAAAAAGTAAGGACAGTTCATAACCTATGCCAGAGGCGGCTCCTGTGATGATAACGATTTTAGATTTCATCAAAATATAGTTTTATCAAAAGTATGGTCAGTTAATATTTCAAAGGCAGCTCTGTTTTTACTTTTTAATTGAAAATGTCTTCTTTCCTTTTTTATCTTAATTTCTAAAGTGCACTGGGCTATTTTCGAATTAAAACAAACCTTTCTTGTTCCATCAGTATCTGGATACCAAAGTGCAATTTGTTCCTGATCTTCAGAGTGAATTTCTCCTGAGATTTCTATTTCGCTTGTCTCTACATGAAATTGCCAATTGTTCTGGTTGTATTTGCCTTTTTGTGTAAACCAACTTGTAATTTGATTGCAATAATAATCTTGATTTTCAATCCGTAAGACGGCCAAGGTTGATACAGGGCTTTCGATTTGACCAAATTTGATCACCCCACTTATTATTTCAAAATAAATATTTTCATTTTCATCAAATCCACATACCTGCCCCCAAGCATAAGCATCTGTGTGTTTTCTTCCCCAATTGTGATTCAATGATCCCTGCCATTGGGATATGTTAATTTTTTTACCATCAATACAAATTGAACCATCGAAATAGGTTTGTGGATGAATTGTAATTGATTTTGCTTTAGGGAATGGTAATTTATAAAAATATTTGGGAAGGAGGAAACTTGGGTGACTCTCTGTGCTGAACCTGAGTTTCCAAGCTATATTTTTGATTTCACCAATAGATTCATCAGCTGTTAAAAATGAATTGTCAAAGTGAAGTAAAAATGGATTTTGTTGCACTTTACAATTTTCAATCGGAATCACTTTTTTAAAAGGTAAAATTTTATTTTTTTTCTGATCAAACCAAACAAACCACAGGATGGCATTATTGAAATTACTTTGCTGTGTTCTCAGGAAAGTGAATCTAATCCAAAATGCCAATCCATCAGTTGGATGATTTCCTCTCATAAAAAAACTTTCATAGAAGCCTTTTTGAGAGGTCATAGGGAAAAATATTTGAAAAGGATTCATCGTCAGATCTGATATTTTAAGGTGAATCACTCTAAAAATAAATCATTTTAAATAAAAAAAGGGGAATAATATGATTATTCCCCTTATAAAGTCTAAAGTAGTTGGTTTAGTCGTTGTTTCTGCTTAATGCATAAATTACAAGACCAAATCCAATTTTATTAATTGCATCTGCAATATTATAAACAATATCCATAGCTCTTAAGGCAGCTGCTGTATCAGCAACTGGCTGCCATCCAAATAATCCACCAGGTGTACCTAGAATGTAACCCAAAGGATAGATAGCCCATCCTACCAATACAAACCAAGCCAAAATCTTGGTAGCTTTTGCTACTTGCTCACCGGCATTTTGAGCTAATTTAGCTACTTCTCCGAACCATATCAGGTATACAATGTAGAAATAAGCAGCACCTGAGATTACACCCCACAAAACACTGCCATCTCTGTCTATAACTTCACCTACATACCCAGTAATTAACATTACAAGTGAAGCGAAAATTAATTTCCATAATAAACCAATTTTGGCACCTGCCTTTTTGGTGATTAAATAGAACTCAACGCACATCAAAGGAACAGTAAGAATCCAATCCACATATCTGAAAAAAGTTGGGGATTCTCCGGTTTCCAAATTGTAACCTCTCATGTAGTAGTAATGTACTGCAGCAATGAAAGTAATCAAACCAGACACTAAAACAGAAGTTCTCCATTTCTTGTCCGTGTTGTTAAGTTCCAGGAAAAAAAATGCAGAAGCTGCCATCATGGCCATAGTTCCAATGAAAAAAGTAAATGCGACATAATTGTCTGCGGCGATTTTTAAATGCTCCATAAAAATAGTTTTTGTTTAACAATTGATTAAAATAATGTTAACAATTTTAAACAAAATGCTGTTGTGAATTTTTTATTCAAATAAGTATAAATAAACTATGATAAAATTTGTAAGCTTGTGTGGTAAAGACTTACAGAAATATATTAATATTTATAATTTATTAATTATATAATATGTAAGTTGTTTTTTAACTAATTGAAATTCAATATTTTTTAATATGAATAATCCTTGGACTATAAAATCAGAGACAAAAATTTATGATAATTCATGGATCAAAGTGACTGAATTTAAGGTGTTAACACCTAAAGGGACAGATGGAATTTATGGCAAGGTACATTTTAAAAATATTGCGGTTGGTGTTGTTCCAATAGATGAAAATGGGGATACTTATCTGGTGGGTCAGTATAGATTTACAATTGATCAATACTCTTGGGAAATGCCTGAAGGAGGTTGTCTGATTGGCAAGGAATTGCCTTTGGAAGCCGCCAAAAGAGAATTATCAGAGGAAACAGGTTTAACTGCTGCATATTGGGATGAAATCATGCAATTACATACATCCAATTCAGTAACAGATGAATTGGCTTATGTATTTTTGGCTAGGGGATTAACAATGGCTCAATCCAATCCGGAAGATACCGAGTCATTGGAAATCATTCGTTTGCCATTTGAAGAGGCTTTTAGTATGGTTTTATCTGGTAAAATTACAGATGCATTTACGGTGGCAGCTTATTATAAAGTGAATTATCTGTTGGAAAAAGGGTTACTTGCCTACAATCCAAAATAGTGTAGCAATGAATTTTTTAAAAAAATATATGCTAAAGTGAGATAGCCAAGTGGTATCAATAAACTGATCAGGTTTCCTATGATATAATCTTTGGTTTTAATTTGGGTGAGAGATAGGCTGTAGCCTATCAAAGGTGAAAATTGCATCAAGGTTCTGAGAATTACTAAGGTCTTTATGGGTTGTAATTCTGCCTGTTGAAGAATTTTACGGATTTTGGGACTTTGTTGCATCTCAGAATTTGAACCACCCAACCATTTACCCAATTGAAAGGTAGCAATAGCTGCTAAAAAACTGGATATATAGGTGAGCAAAATTCCTTCGATAAGGTTATCAAAACTAATGAATGCTAAAAGCATAAATGCAGTTCCGGGAATGTTTAGCAATGAACTAAGCAGATAAACAAGAATAAAAGCCAGATATCCCCAAGCACCTAATGAAAGAATATCTTTCTTTACCTGACCTAAATCATTCAAATAGGTACCTACAGGAGTAAATCGAACAATAAGGAAGCCCAAAATGATTACGAAAAGGATACTCAGAATTTTACGATAGGTTGCAGGCATAATTATCATTTTTCAATCATGTAAAAGTATCAATTTAGAGAAACAAAGTTGTATTTTTGATTTGAATAAATAGAATTGGCAGTGTTTACCATCATAGATCGTTATATTTTAAAAAAGTATCTGAGTACTTTTTTTTTCATCATCCTACTTATGGCTATGCTGGCTGTAGTAATTGATTTTGCAGAAAAAGTTGAAGATTTTACCAAAGTAGATAGTCCAAAAGTATCAGAAATTGTTTGGGACTATTATTTGAATTTTATGCCCTATATAACCAGCCTTCTTTTTCCTTTATATGCTTTAATTGCAGTCATTTATTTCACATCCCGTTTGGCAAATCAATCAGAAATCATTGCTATGATTGGAAATGGGATTCATTTTTATCGATTATTAGTACCTTACCTTAGTGGAGCAATTTTAATTGCCATGATTCATCTTTTGGCCAATCATTATATTTTTCCTGCTGCCAATAAAAAGAGAACAGAATTTGAAAATACATATATCTGGAAATACAATTTTCAGGGAAATACTGAAAATGTGCATATAAATCTATCACAAACTGAAGAAATTTATATTCAGCACTTCAACAGAGGTGATAGTACAGGAATGAATTTTTCTCTAGTTAAATATGATTCCCAGAACATTCAGAGGCCCTATGTGCTTCAAGCTGCCAAAATTCAACTAATACAGTATCCTAATTTGTGGAGGATTTATAATTTTCATACAAGATATGTTGATGGAATGAGAGAAACTATTCTGAAAGGTGAGACAAAGGATACAATTTTGAATTTTACTTCAGCTGATTTATCAAGAAGAGACAATTGGAAAGATGCAATGTCTAGTCCAGAATTACTCGCCTACGTTGCAGCTGAACAAGCAAAAGGCAAAGGAAATGTTGTCCCTTTTTTAGTTGAATACCATCGTAGGAATGCAGATCCATTCAGTATTCTGGTATTGACAATTATCGGTCTTTCAGTTTCATCCCGTAAAATGAGAGGTGGCATGGGTTGGCATTTGGTTATCGGAATGTTGATTAGTGCTCTTTATATTTTTATGGGTAAATTTTCAATGACATTTTCAACACATGCCGGATTGCCACCTTTTATTGGAGCTTGGATGCCCAATATAATTTTTTCTACAGTTGCTATTTGGATGTTGTTCAAAGCAAAAAAATAATTATTTTTATAAATATTACATTTTCAAATTATTAGACATGAGTAAGATATTTTTTGTTTTATCAGTTTTACCTGTTTTTGTATGGGGGCAGAGTACATTATTCTCTGAAAATTTTGAATCCAGTACCTATGCCTTTACACTTAATACTTCAAGTCAAAATTCAGTTTCCGGAACGAATGGATTCAATTATTGGGTTGTAAATAACGCATACAATGGAGGTAACGGTAGTTTTACCTGTTTGGGCTTCCCTTTTGCATTTACGGCAAATCCTACCCCCAGCCAAATCAGTGGAATTACAAATCAACCCAACAGTAAGTATATGCATATTGTAAGCGATGCTGCTGTTTCAAGTAATATCAACAATGCTGTATTTATTGCAGCTGATGGCTTGTGTTCAAACCCTGAAAACTATTTCACTGAAATGTCTAATTCTATTAGCACTGTTGGTTTTGATTCAGTTGAATTTTCCTTTTACTGGTTATGTGCAGGTGGTGCTCAGAGTTATGGTGAAATATATTTTTCTGTGAACGGGGGAAGCAGTTGGACCCTTATTAACCAACCTCAATTTTTGAATAATAGTTCCAATTGGTCTCAACAAAAAATATCTTTACCTAACTTTGCTCAGCAATCCAATCTAAAATTTGGATTCAGATTTGTAAATCAAACAACAACATCTGCCTCTGATCCGGCGCTTTCAATCGATGAGATTAAAGTTACAGGATTTACCTTACAAGCACCTGCTTCCATACAGTCTATTCAACTTTCCTCAACCTCTATTTGTGCCGGTCAAACTGCCCTTTTGACCTATATTCTTTCAGGGCCATTTAATTCAGGCAATATTTTCACAGTTCAATTATCTGATATAAATGGCAATTTTTTGAATCCAACAGTAATCGGCCAAATTACTAGCAGTGTCTCTTCAATTCTGAATGTTAGTATTCTTCAAAATACT
>CAZNNX010000120.1:0-8229 GCA_964574485.1 uncultured Saprospiraceae bacterium
ATTATCCTTTTCAATTACTTTTAGCTCCCTTGATTGGTGCTATGGCCGCAGGTAATACTGCTATCTTAAAACCTTCTGAGTTTGCACCGGCTACATCCTCTTTATTAGTTGAAATGATTCAGTCTATTTTTTCTCCTGCCTATATTGCCATTTTTGATGGTGGTGTAGAAGTAAGTAAAACTCTTCTTCAGTTAAAATTTGATTATATCTTTTTTACAGGAGGTACCGAGATTGGAAGAATAGTATATCAATCGGCAGCAAAACATTTAACCCCTGTTACTCTTGAATTAGGTGGTAAGAGTCCATGCATAGTTGATAAAGACACCCATATTGCCACTACGGCCAAAAGAATAGTTTGGGGGAAATTTGTTAACGCCGGACAAACTTGTATAGCGCCCGATTATATTTTAGTAGATGCTTCGGTTAAAGATGCTTTGATCGCTGCTATGATAGAGTATATCCGCAAATCTTATGGTGATAGCCCACAGGACAGTGAATTTTATCCACGTATTATAAATGCAAATCACTGGAACCGACTTAATAATTATTTGCAAAATGTAAGAATTCTTCACGGTGGTACAGGTGATATAAATGACTTGTTTATTTCTCCTACTATTATCGATTCGATTCATTCTGAACATCCTATTTTGCAAGAGGAGATTTTTGGTCCTATTCTACCTGTTATTTCATATCAGGAAATTAGTGAGGCCATTGAAATTATTAATGCCAAGTCTAAACCTTTAGCTCTCTATATTTTTTCTAAAGATGATAAGAAAGTTAATCGTGTTCTACATGAAGTTTCTGCCGGTGGTGTTACTGTGAATGATACTCTGTTGCATATTGCCAACCCACACCTTCCTTTTGGTGGTGTTGGTGACAGTGGTTTGGGTAATTATCACGGACAGCGCTCTTTTGACACTTTTTCACATCTAAAGAGCGTATTGAGAAGAAGCTTTTTAATAGATGATCCTGTTCGCTATCCACCTTACAAATTAAAATTGAGTTGGTTAAAAAAGCTTATGGATTGGACACTTTAATCATTGGTATCAAAATAATTTCTAATCAGCTGAGCTGTCTTTTTCCCTGTTTTTTCTTCAAGTTCTTGGAAGCTTGCTTCTTTGATATTTTGAATGGATTTAAATTCATGCAATAGTTTTATTTTCGTTTTCTCCCCAATTCCTTTGATATGATCAAGTATAGATTCAGTAAATTTTTTAGAGCGGGTATCTCTATGAAATTGCAGTGCAAATCTATGCGCCTCATCTCTTGCTTGTTGTATAATTCTTAGACTGGGTGATTTTTTACTGATTAACAATGGAATACTGTCATTTGGATAAAAGATTTCTTCTAATCTTTTAGCTATTCCTACTACAGTCATTTTATTTTCAAGATCTAATTTCTGTATACTTTTCATGGCAGCACTTAACTGACCCTTTCCTCCATCTATAATTACCAAGTCTGGTAAATCCGCTTTTTCATTCAATAGTCTGCTGTACCTTCTCATAACTATTTCCTCCATAGAGGCAAAATCGTTGGGACCCTCTACCGTTTTAACATGAAAATGCCGATAATCTTTTTTTGAAGGTTTTCCATTTTTAAAAACTACACATGAGGATACAGGTTGATTCCCGAGTAAGTTTGAATTGTCAAAGCATTCAATGTGTTTGGGTAGGACGTCCATTCTTAAATCTCTTTTCATGATTTCGAGAATCGTATTTAGTCCTGTGATTTTATTTTCTCTTGCTTCTTTTTCTTTTTTGATTTGGTCAATAAAATAAGTTACATTTTTGTTACTCAAATCAAGCAATTTTTTTTTGTCACCTGATTGAGGTATACAAATTTGAATATTTTGATGTATCATTTCGATTGGAAAAGGAACAATAATTTCCTGCGAAATGCTGTGAAATTTTTCTCTTATATTTTCAATTGCGAAGGATAGAATATCTTCCCTGCTTTCGTCAATTTTAACTAATATTTCCTGCGTATAAGCATTAATAATTGCCCCTTCGACAATTTTTAAATAGTTGACATAAGCAATATCATTTTCTTCGCTAAATGCAATTGAGAATACATCGACATCTTTGATTTTGGCATGCACTACGGTTGATTTGCTTTGGTAATTTTCTAAAGCTTGTAATTTTTGTTTCAGTTCGGCTGCTTTTTCAAAATCCAGTGATTCGGCTGCTTGTAACATTTTATCTTTGATAAATTTTCTAACCTGACTAAGCTGCCCCTTAAGTATATTTTTTATTTGATCAATTTTCTCCTGGTATTCTATTTTAGATTCTAATCCAACACATGGGGCTTTGCAGTTTTTTATATGATATTCTAGACAAACTTTAAACTTATTTTTCTCTATGTTTTCATCACTCAACTTATAATCACAGGTTCTGAGTTGGAAAAGCTCCTTGATGATTCCGAATAGGGTATACATTCTGTTTTTAGAAGGATAGGGGCCAAAGTAAGTCGCTTTCGGATCAATTGCTTTATAACTGACTTCTAATCTGGGAAAGTTTTCATTTTTTATACAGATATATGGATAAGGTCTGGAGTGTTTTAAAGCAACATTGTACCTCGGTTGATGTTTTCTAATTAAGGTAGCTTCAAGCAATAAAGCATCCTGTTCTGTATCAACTATTGTGTATTCAATCCGTACAGATGCTTTTAGCATCATTTTTGTTTTTTTCTTGATATCCTTTTTATCCCCAAAATAAGATTGTAATCTCTTCTTGAGATTTTTTGCCTTGCCAATATATAAGATTTCCTGATCTGACGCTATATATCTGTAGACTCCTGGCAGTTCTGGAATCTGTGAGGAAATTTCTTTAAAATCCTTGTCATTCATTAATCTTTATAGATTAAATCCAGATATACGGGCAAATGGTCACTGAACCCATTGATGTATCTCGGTCCAGAATAGGTCCTGAAAGGTTGAAGACCCATATATCTTTTATCTATTTCTAATAAGAATCTTGGAGCGAAAATTTGAGCTCCATCTTCTGAACTGTGAAGTCTTTCTGATTTTTGTTTGGAAAGTAAGTTGGGGCTAATAATTATTTGATCGAGTGTTCCCCAATGACCTTGGTATTTATGAGATCCAATTTTCCAATTTTTACTGATATCATGCATGTAATTGTACAAATCCTTGTTCTCCAGTTCTTCTTTTTTATGTTTTGCTTTTAATATTTCAACCATACTTTTATCTTCAGACTCGTCATTAAAGTCGCCCATAATGATAATGTTTGCATCTGTTTGTTTTTTATAAATTTCATTTACCTTATCTCTAACAACTTGAGCAGCTATAAGTCTTCTTGGTTCACTTGCTGCTTGTCCACCTCTTCTTGAAGGCCAGTGGTTGACAAATATATGGATAGTATCTTTTCCCAGTACAGATCCTTGTACATAAAGTATATCTCTGGTTTTCGAACTCGTATCGAAGGGAAATACTACTTTTAATTTTTCATGGCTGATGTATTGAAAAGATTTTTTGTTGTAAATCAACCCTACATCAATTCCTCTTGCGTCCTGTGAATTTTCATGTACAATATCATAATTATATTTATTTAGTGGTGTTCTGGAAATCAAATCTTTCAATACTTTTCTATTTTCAATTTCGCAAAAACCGATTATTTCCGGTGGGCCACCCCAACCACCAAGTGCAGACATGGTTTTATAAATATTGGTTAATTTTTGTTGATATCTTCCATAGTGCCAACCTTTTACACCATTTGGTAAAAATTCATCGTCATTTATTGTTGTGTCATCTTCTATGTCAAATAGATTTTCAACATTATAAAAACAAATTCTTGCGCCTCTTCCATCTCTTGATCTGTCATCGAATTTTGGTATTCCACTATTTAGTAAGATGCTATCTATAAGGAAAATTTTTCTCAGGCTATCTCCCATTACGATTTGTTCTGAAACCTCATTGTCTTCTTCTTCCTGACAGATAATATAGTTGCAACATATTAGGCTTAATATGAAAATTATATTGATAGTCCTCATGTTTTTTTCTTTCAAATATAATGAAAAAGGTCGATAATCTGTTTGATTACCGACCCCAACAAGAAACATTCTATTAAACCAAAAAAACGAGACCTATGAAGAACTTTTTTCAGAAATGTTTCTGAGACCTAGACCATATCTATTTTGTATCGTATTTTTTTAAATTATACTTTACAATTATTCTTTTAATTTGTTGGCTGCTAACATTTTTATCTTGGAAGAACATATTATCAGTTAGTGCTTTCAATATTTTTTCTGTTTTATTTTCCTGTGTAATAGTTCTGATGTACTGGGCTAAACTTCTGTAGGAGTATACAGCATCATTAAAGCTGGTATAGCAAGTATTGTTGTTAAAATACTGCCCAGTCATTCCTTTTTTGTATCTAATTTTATTCTCGCTGCAAGTAACACCAGTAATGTTGTAATGAAGTTCCTCTGCTTTTATTTTTCCATTTTTAGTTTGTAGAATGGAAAAAGATATAAGTAATGATGCCGGAATATTTGATTCCTGTGCAATTTGTTTTACTAGATTAAATTGGTTTCTAGCAAAGGTATTATCTGATTTTTCAACTTTATCAGCATTGGAAATTCTATTTCCTACTTTAGGTTGAACTGATCTGAATTCTTTTTTTTGCTTTTCAATTTTATCAGGGATGATGGACATCTGCTGAATGGAGGGACCTTGTTTCTCAATCGGTGTGTTTATGTCATCAGATAGAACAAAGCTGCCGTTAGAAATAACAAGGAGCAGAAGAACAAGGCTAAAAATATACGGTGAGCTGTTTTTGAAACTCATCATCTCTTTAACTTTTTGATCAACAGATTGAAAAAAACTTAATTTTTTTTCAATTTTTGCTTGCATTTCAAATTGAATGCTTTGACCGACATAAAAATTTTGATTTTGACTTAAGTGGGGCTGATTAGTTTTCATAACTTTATGTTTTAAATATTTGATTATTTGAAATCGAGTTTTAATTTGTTATAACAAAAGTAAAACAAAAAGTTTTAAAACAAAACATAAATGAAAAAATATTTTAAAATAAAACAAAATATTGCAAATCGTTGTTTTGGTTGCAAGATGAACTATTTTATTATAAGTGTTTATTGTAATTACTTTACACTATTTTTTCTTAAAAAAAGATTTAGTTTTGTGTTTGTAAATATTACTTGATACTCAAGTGTATGAAACAGTTTTATTTTAACCCTTTAACAACTTTTTTATGAAAATTACGGATATCGTAACCGTCAAAGATTCCAGAGTAGCGTCTCGTTACAAAGGACCTAAAACTCAGATGGGTACTTTTATTGAGGATTACATGGCTGGTAAGGTAGACATCAACATGGACTTCTTGGAAATGATGACAAAACACAAGGATGAGATTTTTCATTTTGATTATGTAGGCCATCACTACAAATTCTTTTTTACACGTATGATTCCTGAGGTGCTTATACATTCACAGGCACAAGACACGAGAATCATTAGAAGTCATTATGATAATAAAAATGATTTATTCAATTGGTTTTTGGGTACTCCCATGATTTACACCAGCGGTTATTTCAGAAATGGTAATGAAAGTTTAGAAGAAGCTCAAGATAACAAAATGAATTTGATAGCTCAAAAGCTACAAATGAAAGCCGGTACTGAACTATTAGATATAGGATGTGGTTGGGGTACTTTAATTGCGCACTTAGCCAAGTACTATGGTGTAAATACTACTGGTGTTACTATTGCACCTGCAGGTGCCGAATGGGCTCAAAATACCATCAATCAAAAAGGTGTTCAAGATAAAGCGAAGGTATGGGTTAAAGATTATCGTGATATTCCAAAAGACAAGAAATACGATTATATCACTTGTCTTGAAATGGCTGAGCACGTGGGTATCAGAAAATTCCAGGCTTTCATGCAACAGTGTCATGATATGTTAAAAGATGATGGTTTGTTTTATTTGCAAATCGCATGTTTAAGAGAAAGAGATAATCTTTTCCAAAAGAAATACAGAGAAGATTTGGTTTGGGGCTTATTCATGAACGAATATATTTTCTCCGGAGCAGATGCAAGTATGCCAGTAAGTTGGGATTTAAGAAAAATTGAAAAGGTTGGATTTGAAATTCACAGTATTGAAAATATTGGTATTCATTATTCCAAAACAATCAACCATTGGTATGATAACTGGTTAGGCAACAAAGATAAGGTATTAGGTAAGTATGATTTGTATACTTACAGAATGTATGAGATTTTCTTGGGTTGGTCAACTGTTATTGCAAAACAAGGAAGTTCAACAGCTTACCAAATCGTATGTCGTAAGAATACGAATGAATTTGAAAGAGAAAAATTCATTGGTGCAGTTAATTTAGGTGAATTCAGTTCATTTAAATCACACAACGAGTTATAATTCATAACTGAAAAATAGCAATAGTAAAAAAGGCGGGTTTTAACCCGCCTTTTTTATTTATATACTTTGTAGTTCAATATTGTTATCTGGTACTGTATTCTAAGTTTACAGTTATGTTTGCAGTCTTTCTTTTAGAACTGGTATTAAATGAACCACCCCAAGAAAAATCCTCAGAAGAATTTTGTGCAATGATCTGGAATACACCCATTTCTGCCTTGGTTAATTTTCCTAAACTGCTACCAGCATTATCAGCTATTTTTTTTGCACGTGATTGTGCATCTTTGGTTGCAGCTGCAATCATCTCGATTTTTAACTCAGCCAATTTAGTATAATAATATTCAGGCTTTTGAGAATAAAATTCAATGCCTTGATGTATCAACTCGCTTACTTCCCTGGAAATCATTTCCACTTTATCAACTTCCTTTGATTCAACCTGTAGGGTCTGTCTCAATTGGTAGCCATTGAAGGTAGATTTGATTTTATTTCCATTGTCATCATATACATCATCAAATAGTTTTTCAATTGTTATGGATGAAAAAACCAATTGTTTTAGTTCCAATCCTTTCGATATCATGTATTTTTTAATAGACTCACGATCCAAATCCAAAAGAGTATAAGCCTCTTTTAAATCTAAACTTTTTTTCGAAAAAGATCCTGACCAAACAATCAAATCAGCATTGAAATCTTTACTTCCCAATCCTTTTACCCTGATTCTTTCCTCGTTTGTATATCTGTATTGCCAGGCCTGAGAAACAAGATAACCTGTTATTACAATAGATAGTGCAATGATCGCAGTATTGATATGTTCTTTCATCTGAGTCCTTTTATTGAATTTTCACAAATTTGAAATTACTAACTATACCTGCCTCATCCGTAATTTCTATCACATAGGTTCCTGCAGCAAAGTCGATCTCAATTTGGGTAAGGTCATCAGTTGATTCGATTCTTCGAAGTACTCTTCCCAAAAGGTCAGTAATTCGGATTTGAATTTTACCCTGTTTTCCTTGCTGTTGTACCTGTAAGGTTGAGATAACTGGATTAGGAAAAATAGAATAATTTGTTGCGCTCACATTTTCTACATCTGTAATAACAAATGATGTACAATTAGATAAGGTTACACATCCATTTAAACTAATATATACTGCAAATGTACCTGTATAGGGTGGAATCAAAGTTTGATTGATTTCTCCTGCCAATGGTGTGTTATTGCTACAGTCAATCCATTGATAACTAGCCCCAGACTGTACAGCCGTCAGAGATCCGGCAGAACTTGTAACAGCTGCGTTAGGTAAACCATTAATTTGAACTAAAACTACAGTTGGAAGGGCACTGGTACAACCATTTACTGTTTGGAAAGCATAGTAATTTGTATTGTGTGCAAGAGCTGTTGTCGGAGCTAATAGATTGCCACCAACTGGCGCGTCAAACCATTGAACGTTTGTTCCTGTAACAACGAGATCATTCAGGATCGCACTAACACAAAAACTTTGAATACTATCAGCCGTAGGACCATTTGTAGTTGTAATAAGTGCTGTTACCTGAGTTGTCTGCGTACTTTGACAAGCATTGATGGTTTGAGTAGCATAGTAAGAAACATTGTTAACAAGTGCTGTGCTGGGTGAAAGAAGATTACCATTGACTGCAGCATCGTACCACTGTATATTAGTACCATTAGCTACCAGATCTGCAATAGTAGCATAATTGCAAAAGTCTTGGAAATTAACTGCCGTAGGGGCCGCTGTTTGGGTGAGACTGACAGTCACCTGCGTTCTTTGAGTGCTTTGACAGGCATTAACCGTTTGAGACGCGAAGTAAGAAGCGTTGTTTACAA
>CAZNNX010000120.1:8329-9444 GCA_964574485.1 uncultured Saprospiraceae bacterium
GCATCATACCATTGGATATTGGTACCTGTGGCAACAAGATCAGCCAAGGTGGCAGCGTTACAGAAACTTTGACTGCTATTGGCCGTAGGGGCCGCTGTTTGGGTTAGACTAACAGTCACCTGGGTTCTTTGTGTGCTTTGACAGGCATTAACCGTTTGAGACGCGAAGTAAGAAGCGTTGTTTACAAGCGGAGTGCTGAGAGCCAAAAGATTACCATTGACAGCAGCATCATACCATTGGATATTGGTACCTGTGGCAACAAGATCAGCCAAGGTGGCAGTGTTACAGAAACTTTGATTGCTGTTGGCCGTTGGTGCGGCTGTGCTGTTTACAGTAATAGCGTAAGAATTTGAGGCAGTGCATCCTCCTGTTGTTGTTACAGTTACTGCATATGAACTATTTGCGCTTGGACTCACAGTGATATTTGCAGTAGTTGATCCATTACTCCATAAATAATTGCCTGCCAGGCTCGATGAAAGAGTAGCGCTTTGTCCTTGGCAAATTATTGATGATGTACCTGTGATAGTTGTACTTAGCGCATTAATGTTTACAGTTACTGGAGTTAAAGCACTTAAACAAGCACCGGAGCTGGTTCTTACATAAAAAGTTGTATTTGTATTTAGATTGGAAGTCAGATAGGAACTTCCTGTAAACAACAAATTGCTTCCTTGTGCATCCGAATACCATAAGTAGGTGCCTGTATTTCCTGTTGCAGTAAGTGTGGTGTTTGTTCCACAATTTATAGTCGTGCCCGAAGCAGTTGGACCGGTAATTGGGTTGACAGTCACAGGAACAGCTACCATATTACTTAAACAGCCACCACTTGTAGATCTTACATAGTAGGTAGTTGAAAATGAAAGGGCAGGGGTTGTGTAAGAAGCATTTGTAGAAAGTGAAATCGTAGCGGTTGAATCGGCAAACCATTCATAATTGCTTGTACCTGATGCATTTAAAGTGGCAGTTTGACCGCAACTGATTGTTGTTCCATTTGCCGTCGGAGCAGTTACCGGATTTACTGAAACAGTTACAGGAACGGGGCTCGAAGAGCAGCCGGGTTGATTCCATGTAATTTTAGCCACACCATTTCCTGAATTACCTGTCATGTTTCCACCGGC
>CAZNNX010000121.1:0-9418 GCA_964574485.1 uncultured Saprospiraceae bacterium
TGACAGTAGATAATTATATATGAGCTTTACCCGCATACAGAAAGCACGCTATTTTGAATCTGATTGATATTTTTCAAAAAAATCTACCTCAAGGATTTAGCCTGACAATATCTTATGGCATGATTGGGTTTGTAGTGCCTCATAGTTTGTATCCTGCTGGTTATCATTGTGATCCAAAGCTTCCCTTGCCCTTTATCAACATAGCTTCTCAAAAGAATTTTATTTCTATTTATCACATGGGACTTTATGCCTTAGCTGAGGAAATGGAGTGGTTTGTCAGGAATTATCCCTTGTATACCAAAGCAAAATTGGATATGGGGAAAAGTTGTATACGATTTAAGCAAGCGAGTCAAATTCCTTTTGAATTATTTCAAGCCTTAGCACAAAGAATAAGCCCTGAGAGATGGATAGAGGTGTATGAAAATACCTATCGTAAAAAATGAAAGTTCTAGAATTTTTTAAAAATCAGATACAAAATGATCTTCCCTCTTTTGATAATTTATCAGAGGGTTTGGAATTGGTTTTGCCTCAAATTCAAAAGCATTCTAAATCACTAGAGGATGAAGAAATAGAATTTAGAAATAAAAAATGGAGAGAACTGAGAGACGATATCAATTTTGTTGAAAGAGTCTTACATGTATTTAAACCGGATGGCAGCTATTTACATATAGTTGATGGAAATATCTATACAGGGAAATGGGAGTTTAGTCTAGGTGGCATGATCATCCAAATGGGCGACAGGCATGAATTCTATGAGATAGGATTTTATAATGATGATTTTTTTATATTGGAAAAAAACTGTTCGTCAGTGCAGAACAAGTCTTATTTGTTTTTAAGTAGGGAAAGTATTGTTCAGCAAAGGGATTGGTCTGAACTAATTGAACAGCTATATGAAATGCACAGAGGACATGTACAATACCTTTATATTATTCTGGTTGTGATAGCAATAACGATAATGGTCTTGTTTTTTTCTTTTTATTGATCTTCACCAAAAAAGGCAATAAAAGCATCGGCCAGTTCTAATGCGATATACCTTTGTGCTTCAATAGTTGAAGCTCCAATATGAGGAGTGAGTGAAATTTTTGGATGTTCTAATAAGCGGGGATTCGGTTTGGGTTCATTTTCAAAAACGTCGAGTGCCGCTCCTGAAATTTTACCTGTATCCAAGGCCTCAATCAATGCATTTTCATCAATAACACCACCTCTTGCTGTATTAATTAGATAAACGCCATCTTTCATTCGTGAAATCTCATTGGCACCGATCAGTGATTTCCCCCCGCCACCGGGTACATGAACGGAGATAAAATCACTCTCTTTTAGCATTTTTTCAAAACTTACTGTTTTGAGATGCATTGTAAGGGATACATTTTTATTATCGGGAACGGGAATATGAATGTCTACATCTTTCTCTGTGACATCAGTTGCCAGAACTTTCATTCCTACGCCCATAGCTATACGTGCTAGTTCCTGGCCAATCCTGCCAAATCCAACAATTCCTAAGATCCTACCTCTGACTTGGATGCCTTCTGCATATTTGTTTTTTAATTCCTTGAAATTTGAAGATCCGGATAATGCCATTTCACGATTGGAAATATGTAGAAATCTGGACAGAGTAAATATCTGAGCCATAACTAACTCTGCAACTGCCAAAGAAGAGGCTCTGGGTGTATTAATTACCTGAACCCCTTTGTTGAGCGCATATTCAACATCAATATTATCCATACCAACCCCGGCTCTGGCAATCATTTTTAATTTTGGACAAAGGTCGATCAACTCTTTACGAATTTTAGTTGCAGATCTAACGATGACGGCATCAAACTCGGGTAGTCTATCTTTGAGTTGTTCTTGTGGAATATGTTGTGTTTCAACATAATAACCGGCTTCTTCAAGTAACAATTTACCATCTGCCTCCAATCCATCATTGGCTAAAATTTTAATCATAAAGTTGGAATTTGATTTGAATGGATAAAAATAAGATAAAAAAAGGGTAGTTGGTAATTGTTATGAATGTTTGATTTTGAATTGCTATTTTAAAATTTCATGCAATGAGGTCTGATATTCATCTACAATTTTGAATCATCAATATTTTTTAAAAAATCTATAACCGGTTGCATGGCTTTTTTTACAGTGCCCGCTTCAAATGGGTTGTTCAGGCCAGCTTCATTTACCAATTCAAGAAAGGATTTAGAACCGCCCAGACTACAAAGATGTAAATAAGAAGACCAAGCATCTGGGAAGGAATCTTTACTTCTTTGCCAAAACTGAAATGCACATATTTGCGCCAGCACATAATCAATATAGTAAAACGGACTACTGAAAATATGACTTTGTTTTTGCCAAAAACCGCCCTTGTCTAAAAAAGATCCAGCGGGGTAACTTCTATGCGGAAGATATTTTTTTTCAATTTTACGCCAGGTTCTGTTTCTCTCTTCAGTTGACAGTTCAGGGTGTAGGTAAACCTCGTGTTGAAATTCATCAACGGCACATCCATAAGGTAAAAATAATAGAGCAGCACTTAAATGTTCGAAAAGAAACTTGTCAGTATCCTCTTGAAAAAATAAATGCATCCATGGCCAGGTAAAAAATTCCATACTCATAGAATGAATTTCACATGCCTCGTAGGTGGGCCAAATGCAATCATAGTTTAAATTTCTCGATTGATAACATTGAAAGGCATGACCCGCTTCGTGAGTAAGTACGGTTACATCATGGCTGGTATTGTTGAAATTGGAAAATATAAATGGTTTTTGGATGCCTGGTATAAAAGTGCAATATCCTCCATTCATTTTACCCTCCCTGGAAGGCAGGTCCATCAAACCCTCTGTAAGCATCATTTGAAAAAAAACATCGGTTTCTTTTGAAAGTTCACCATACATCTGACTCGCTTTTTCTCTCATCCATGATTCGTCTCCTTTGGGAAATGGATTTCCACTTAAAAACATGAGGCTGTAATCATAATATGCCATATTTTCAATATTCAATCTTTTTGATTGACGTTGATACAATTCATTACAAAGTGGCAGGACTTCCTCTAGGATTTGTTGTCTGAATCCAGCTACCATGCTGGCATCGTAATCGGATCTTTTCATTCTGGCATAGCCAAGCTCGATGTAGTTTTTATATCCCAGTTTGATTGCCATGCTATGTCGCAGACCTACCAGATCGTCATATATTTTCTCGATATCGGGGGCATGGGTTTCAAAGAAATTCCACTTGAGCTCCTGACTATCTTTTCTTGTTTCACGGTCAGTTGAGGATTCAAGCTCTGCAATTGAAGACAGATTGTAGGTTTTGTCTTTATAATTAATTTCAGCTTTGGCTTTGATCTGGTTATACCTAGTGCTTAGTTTGTTTTCTTCTTTTAATTCGTCAACAATTTCGGGAAGGAAAGATTTAACTGATTCTTCGGCGTAGATAAAATATTGTTTTCCTAATTTTTTCTCCAAATTGGTTCTAAATGGAGACTGAAGAACAGTTTTCTGAAATTCAATAATCAATTCTTGGAGTTCAGGGTAGGTTTCGTCAAAAAACAGGTTTTCGTTTTCATAAAAACTATCTTTTGTATCAATAGAATGTCTAATACTACAGATTGTGGCCCTAGCATCAAAATCCACTCTCAGTTGATTCAAATTATCGAAATTTTCTGTGAAATCCATCTCATTTGTAGCCTCTTTTAAAAGTTGGAGGCTGTTTTTGAAATTTTGCTTCCAAAGCGATGCATCAGGTCTGCTGTATTGTATTTCGTTGAAATGTATCATGTTTTATTTAATTTGGAAAACGATAGGAAATACCTCCATTGATAAATGCATCTGCCATTAATTTGTTTAAGCCAATACCGGCAGACAGATCGAATTGTAAATTGGGTAAGACCCTCCAGATGACACCGGCATTTGCTCCTGGTAAGAACAAGGCATTTTCATCCAGATTCATGTAGGCCTCTATAAATACGCCCCAGTTTTTAGGTAAGGCATAATCCAATCCAATTGAAGCAAAGTAATCGGGTATTGCATCTTCACCATTCCAAAATACGCCTGTGTTCACAGTGAAAAGCAACTGGTCTGTAAGATCCCATTCCATGGGAATCAAGATAGAAGGTGCAATGAAAGATGTTTTTAAAAAGGATGCACTTGGGTAGGGAATGGCAATATACCCAAGAAGGGAAGTGCGGGGTATTGCCCCTTTTTGTTCGGTAATTTTAGCCTTGAATCCAAAGGACCATGGAGAAAAACCCAAAGGACTGTTTTCTTTGACACCCTGTAGGATACTGTAATTTTGGAAGAGATTCATGGCCAGTCTCAGTTCGAAATTATGGAAAAGTCCATATCTCAGAGTTGTATTATTCCATGCCACCTCATATAAACGATCTGCGCCTTCCGCATCAATGGATAGGTTTCCACCCATTTCTATTTGTAGGTACTTTTTGGGGACTACCTGAGAAGATTCACCCAATCCCGGTCTGTCTGGTTGTATTGGAGAGATAGATTCCTGTGCATTCAGGTTAAAAAAAACAAGAATAATAAGTATTGGGGTTAAAAATGATTTCACTGCCATCTGATTTCTGCAAAGATAAATATAATTTTTAAATCCATTTGGCTGAACACAGGTTCAAGAACACAATTTCAGATTTATACATCTGTTTTCATTGAAATTGTCTTTCCAGAATGTATTGTATAAAAAACATGATTAACTTTGTGGAGAATAAATGAAAAGCCTCAGATTCATAATAAAATTATAAGTGTATGATATTTCTTGATTTTGAACAACCGATTGAAGAATTGTATCAACAATTGGAAGAATTGAAAATGAGTACTGTAGCTACAGACGATGAGATTCAAAGTTTGGAGAAAAAAATAGCAAGTACAAGAAAAAGAATTTACAGTCAACTATCCGGATGGCAAAGAGTGCAATTGTCCAGACATCCTGAAAGGCCTTATAGCCTTTACTATATTCAAAAAATGTGTTCGCGATTTGTTGAAATGCACGGCGATCGTTGTTTTAAAGATGATAAAGCAATTGTTGGGGGAATCGGGTCAATCGACAACACAACGGTGATGTTTGTTGGGCAGCAAAAAGGAGAAAATACAAAAATGAGACAGTTCAGAAACTTTGGTATGCCCAATCCTGAAGGTTACAGAAAAGCACTGAGACTTTTTAAAACGGCTGAAAGGTTTAGAATTCCAGTAGTTTGTCTGATTGACACACCGGGTGCTTTTCCCGGAATTGAAGCAGAAGACAGAGGTCAGGCAGAGGCTATAGCAAGAAATTTATTTGAAATGGCCCAATTAAAAGTTCCAATCGTTTGTGTGGTTATTGGAGAGGGCGCCTCAGGAGGTGCATTAGGTATTGGTGTAGGGAATAGGGTATTGATGTTGGAAAATACCTGGTACACCGTTATATCTCCCGAGTCTTGTTCGACCATTTTATGGAGAACAGTTGATCACAAAAAAAAGGCTGCAGATGCCTTAAAGTTGACTGCTGATGATGCCTTGTCCTTGGGAATTATAGATGATATCATTCCCGAACCAGGTGGCGCAGCGCATTTAAATCCTGATGAAATGGCTAAATCTCTGAAAAAAGTTTTGAAAAAAGAATTAGCAATGCTTTCTGAGATGAACGAGAGCGAACTGGTTCAACACAGAATTGAAAAGTTTAGTAAAATGGGACCCACGCAAACCATAGAGCGCAGTTAGAATGAGCATATTAAAAAAAATAAAGTCTACTTTCTATCATTGGGTAAAAAGGCAACATAAAAGTAAGCTCACCCAGGCTGTACCTATGAATTTGCAAAAATCTCAGGACTTATGTTTTGTCATTGACCTTGATCATGCAGAACAAAGAGAAAGAGCCACAGAACTTAAAGTAAAGTTGGAGGAGTTGGGAAAAAAAGTAGCTGTTTATTCTATAACCAAAGATAAAAAACTGTCCCAGTACTCAGATTTTAAGGTTTTTGGCCCCAAGGATATGAGTTGGCACGAAGCCCCATCCCAACAGATTATTCAGGAACTAGGAAAAAAAACCTATGACATTTTGTTTAGCCTTTATGATAAAAATCAGCCTACCCTGGATTTTTTCGTTCATGTAATGCCTTCGCATCTGAAAGTAGGGTATTATACCAAATCCAATTCAAAAATACTGGACCTTATGGTTCACAATGAAAACAAAGACTACAACAAAGCAATAGATCAATTATTACTGCTGTTGGGTCAAATCAATAAATAAATATGAGAAATTCAAATCAATTAAAAGGTTGCGGTGTAGCACTTGTCACACCATTTTCTAATCAAAAGGTTGATTTCAAGGCATTGGAAAAGTTAATTAATCACACCATAGCAGGTGGGGTCGATTTTTTAGTTTGTTTGGGTACAACCGGAGAATCTGTAACTTTAGACAAGGAAGAAAAAAATGAATTGATTGCCGAAACTATTAGATTGATTCAAGGCAGGGTACCTCTTGTTTTGGGAATGGGATCTAATGATACCAGGGCCTTATGCAAGGAAATAGAAAAGCAATCCTGGACTGGAATTGACGCTATCCTTTCTGTAAGTCCGGCATACAATAAGCCTACCCAAGAGGGTATTTATCAGCATTATATGGCAGTAGCTGAGGTTTCGCCCTTGCCTGTAATTATTTATAATGTTCCGGGAAGAACCTCATCCAATTTGAGTGCAGCCACAACATTGAGACTTGCTGAGTCATCAGAAAAATTTATATCTGTGAAGGAAGCTTCTGGTAATATCGCTCAATGTATGGATATCTTACATTCAAAACCAAATGACTTTGTTTTGTTGTCTGGAGACGACAATCTAACCTTGCCCTTGTTGGCTGTTGGAGCAGAAGGTGTCATCTCAGTTGTAGCGAACGCATTTCCTTCCATTTTTGCCAAAATGGTACATGTTGCGAAGATGCAGGAGATGGAGGAAGCGAGGAACTTACATTACCAATTATTAAAACTTACAGATTTACTTTTTGTTGAGGGGAACCCGGGAGGAATAAAAGCTTGTCTGGAAATATTGGGTATTTGCTCAACTGAAACGAGATTACCTTTAGTTCCGGTGAGTCTGAGTACATACAAGTCTATCGAACAGGCAATGAAACTTATTTCAATTTCTTAGCTGTTTTAGCTCTTATAATTTTCTCAATTTCTTGTGAGGAGGGACACTTTTTTAACTCTTCCATAAAAGATTTCTGAGCTTCAGCACTTCTGAATTGTCTGTACTTCTCACAGGCATCCAAATCTTTGCTATATTTTTCCTCTATAAGTTTGAGTTTATCTTTATCCTGCATGGCTTTTTCTGATTCTTGAAGTACTTTAAGTGTAAGATCAGCACAATTGCAAAGATCTATAGGATTGGCCTCGTACACTTTTTTTTGCTCTTCATTTATGAGCTGTTTTCTCAGATTTTGGACTTCCTCGCTTTGTTTTATATATTTTTGAATGAGGTGAAGACGACTTTTACAATTTTTTTCAACGAAAGCCAGCATCATTTCCTGCCTTTTTTTAGCCATGCTTCTTTGGTCTGACGCATCGCCCAAAATTTTTATCATATCATTTTTGAGAACATTTTTTTCAGTATCGTCAGCTCCAAGTTGAGCTGATTTCATACATTCATTATATTCTTTGGTGTTTTTACTGTTTTCAATCAGCGCACGAAAGGTATTTTCTATTTCCTGCCCGGAAGGGATATTACCTAATATTTTTTCCTGGTTATCGAGGAAGGTAACCAGAGAGGCTTCATGCTTTTCCAGGCAATTGCAAGTATTGACAGCAGCTTTGTTCATTATTTTAATGCTTTGGCTACTTAATTTCTGAATATCAGGATTTTTGGAAGTGGGATCTGATTGGCAACCTACAAAGAGAGAGGCAAGAAAAATTGAATATATTTGTGCTTTCATGAAATTTTGGATAAAAAAAAACCTACTAACACGAAGTTAATAGGTTTTTTTGGCTCAGAAAAAAATATTTATTTTTTTCCTTCTTTGGTTTCTTCCGTAGTAGAACTGCTGTCCATAGCTTCCTGCATTTTTTGCATTTCTTCTTGCATTCTTTTTTCAGCTTCAGCTTGCATTTCTTTCATTAATTTTTCAGCTTCCTGAGCAGAAGGACATGCTTTCATTTCTTCCTGCATTTTCTTTTTTTCTTCTTCAGATTTTCCTTCACCCAATTTATCACATTTCTCAATATCACCTTTGTATTTTTCTTGAATAGCTTTCATTTTTTCCTGATCACCATTTGCTTCTTTAGCTTCTGTAATCATTTTAAGAGCGATGTCTGCACAGTTACAGATTTCACTTTTTCCTCCACCGCAAGAGCTTAATAAAGTTGCAACGAACAAGGTTGCGATTAAATTTCTGAAATTTAAAACCATGATTGTAGTTTTAGTGTTGAATAAAATATGTTTGACGGCTAAAGGTAAGAAAATAATTGATAGCAATATTGATTTGAATCGATAAATATTAAAACAGAGTGACTTTGATCACAATATATTAATGTTGAAATGCATATATTTGTGTAACAAAAAAAAGCAATGGGATTTAAAAATATATATGCAGCTGAATTGCTGGAACTACGTAAAGATTCAGAAAATCTGATTTTAATTGATGTCAGAACACCGCAGGAAATTGCGGCTGGGAAAATAGAAAATGCCTTGGAAATAGATTTTTTTGCTCCAGATTTTTCAAGCAGGTTATTAGAGCTCAATCCGGAAAAATCTTATCTCATTTACTGTAGAAGCGGTGCCCGAAGCGCTCAGGCTGCAGATTTTATGGTGAAAAATGGTTTTGATCAGGTCTCCAATTTATTAGGTGGTTTTTTGGAATGGTCACAACACAACAAAATATAAGTTTATGAGATTAAATCCAGTTTTTTTATTCACTCTAGTTGCGATTGGTATCATTTTTTATCTCGCCATGAAAGGAGTTCGTAAAGTAGTAAAGTATTACAATCTTGAATCAGATGCTTTTGCTGATATGCTGAAAGAAAACAATGTAATTCTTTTAGATGTTAGAACTGAAGATGAATTTAATGCAGGTCATATTGAAAATGCACAATTGATAGATGTAAAAAAATCTGATTTTGCAGACAGAATTAAATCGCTGGACCCTGAAAAAACTTACCTGGTCTATTGCAGATCAGGAGTAAGAAGTGTAAAAGCTGCTGTTATACTATCTGATAATGGATTTTCGAAAGTATACAATCTATTGGGTGGTTACAATGCATGGACAGAAAAAAATAGATAAATGAAAGCATCATTTAAAGAATTGATACAAGGCGAAAAGCCTGTTTTGGTTGATTTTTGGGCTACTTGGTGTGGTCCCTGTATTGCCATGCAACCCATACTGAAAGAGGTTGCTCAAAAGATAGGCGACCTAGGTAGAGTAATTAAAATTGACGTTGATAAAAATGAAGCCATTGCTTCAC
>CAZNNX010000122.1:0-9215 GCA_964574485.1 uncultured Saprospiraceae bacterium
CCCCCAATGGGACATGAAATTGTTTTTCATAGTTCCCTAGATGAGTCTAAACGTATTCAAAATAAAGAATTAAATGAGGCAGATCTTGTGATTGAATTTACATCTCCTGCCTCTGCCTGCCAAAATGTAATGCAATGTTTGGAAGCTGGATACCCTATAGTTTCTGGAACAACGGGATGGTTTCATCAATACAAAAATGAAATACTGAAAAAGGTTACAGATCTTGATGGTAGTTTTTTTTATGCTTCAAATTTCAGTATTGGTGTAAATATTTTTTTTGAGTTGAATAAAAAATTGGCGCAATTGATGGAATCAAAACCAGACTATCAATGCTCCATTCATGAAATTCACCATGTTCATAAAAAAGATGCCCCCAGTGGAACAGCAATCAGTCTGGCAGATCAAATAATTGGCAATCATTCCCTTTATGATCAATGGACCTTACCCAATCAGGATACTAATAACTTAGCCATTACAATTCAATCTGAAAGAATCGATGAAGTCCCCGGAACCCATTCAGTTTTTTACAGATCAAATATTGATGAAATTGAAATAAAACACATTGCATTCAATAGAAATGGTTTTGCTCAGGGCGCCTTGGTGGCGGCATCTTTTCTTCTTGGGAAAAAAGGTTTTTGGGAGATGAAAGACTTACTCAAATGAAAATTCCTGTAACTATTATAACAGGTTTTCTTGGTGCCGGAAAAACCAGCTTTATTAATCAATGCATTCAAGCTAATAAGAATAAAAAATTTGCTGTTATAGAAAATGAATTTGGAGCCATTGGCATTGATAATGAGTTGGTTCAAACTGTAGATTCAGATATTTTTGAATTGAATAATGGTTGTATCTGTTGTACATTAAACGATGATTTAATAGAAATCCTTCAAAAATTACTAGAAAAAGGGCTGGTTTTTGATCATTTACTAATCGAGACTACAGGAATTGCCAGTCCTGAGTCCATTGCTTCTGTATTTTTACAGGTTCCATCCGTACAAAAGTATTTTAATCTTGATTCGATAATTTGTATCTGTGACGCTGCAGATATATTAAAAAATTTAGATGAGTTTGATGAGGCTAAAATGCAAATTTGCAGTTCTGATGTCATTTTAATCAACAAACTGGATTTGATCGAGGAAAATCAGTTGGCAGGCATACAAAACCAATTGCAAATGGCTAATCCTTTGGCTGAAATCATTAGATCAAAAGATGCTGCCCTGGACAATCAAATTCTTTCAAGAAATTCTTTTGATAGTAAACAGGTAGAACAACAAATCACAAAACAACATAAAAAAGGGGTTTCAGATCTTCATCAAGACCATCACCACCATTTTCATAAACATAAAGAACTGATTACACATAGTTTTATTTTTGATCAACCCTTTGATTTGTTAAAATTGAGACATTGGATGCAGGTATTACTTTTATTGCAAAGCGATCGGATCTACAGGGTAAAAGGAATTATTGATGTTGCTGAAAATGATCATAAATTCATATTGCAATCCGTTCGGAAAAATTATAGTATGGTTTTGGGAGAAAAATGGCCTGATCAACAAATCAGACAATCAAAAATTGTTTTCATTGGTAAAAATATTCTAAAGGAACCTCTTGAAAAACAATTAAAGCAATTATTATCCAGTCCTTTCCCCTTCCAATCTTAGTTTTTTTCATTCATTTTTTTTTATTTTTAGCATTCATTTGTTCATGCAATGTATCAAGTAAATCCCGACATCAAAAAGTCTGAGACCTTAGACAAAAGATTTTATCAAGACCATAAGGCTTGGGATCTTATAAAAAATTATACTTTCTCTCAGGGTTGGCACTTATCAGTTGAAAAAAACAGCAATGCAGATGCAAATTTGATTCCCTTTGATCTACTACCTGATTATTTAGATGAACCTTTGGTTTGGGCTTTATCTCATCAAAATCAATGGAAGTGTCTTTCTAATGTTTGCACCCATAGAGGGAATATTTTGGTTGATCAACCTAAAAAATCAAGATTGATTCAATGTGGTTATCATGGACGTTGCTTTCAAATGGATGGACAACTGAAATCTATGCCAGAATTTGATGGTGTTGAAAATTTTCCAAGAATGGAGGATCACTTACACTCATTTGAGTATCAAAAAATTGGTATTTTTCATTTTGTACAACTAATCAAGGATGATTCCTTCTTTACCCTTTTTGGAGATTTTATAAAACGAATGTTTTGGTTTCCCTTTGATTTGTTAGTTCTGGACCTAAAACAATCTGTGACCTATGAAGTAAATGCGCATTGGGCACTCTATGTTGAAAATTACCTGGAAGGATTTCATGTACCCTTTGTGCATCCTGGTTTGGGAGAAAAACTGGATTATGCAAACTATGAAACAGAATTGTTTACTTTATCAAACCTACAATTAGGTGTAGCAGAAACTGATAGTCCATGTTTCGATTTACCTCAGGATTCTACAGATTATGGAAAATCCATCTATGCCTATTATTGGTGGTTTTATCCTAATCTCATGATTAATATCTATACCTGGGGTGTTTCGGTTAATATCGTTGAACCCATCGATAGCAACAAAACCCGCGTGAAATTTTATACCTATTTACTACCACAAGCCCATCAAGATTATGATCCAAATTTAATTCACCAAACAGAGATGGAAGATGAAAAAATAGTGCAATCCGTTTCCAAAGGTATTAAAAGTAAATTCTATCCTAATGGCAGATACTCCGTTTCCAGAGAAAAAGGAATACATCATTTTCACATGCTTCTTTGTAATGATTTGCAAAAATACAGTCAATGAATAAACAAATTCCCTTCAATAAACCCTACCTAACAGGAAAAGAAACACATTATATATACCAGGCTGTGCATTCTGGTAAAATTTCCGGCAACGGTGAGTTTACAAAAAAATGTCAACGTTATTTTGAGGATAATCTACTTTTGGGAAAGAGTCTCCTAACTACAAGTTGTACTGATGCTTTGGAAATGTCGGCAATACTAATACACTTGAAGGAGGGAGATGAAGTTATTTTACCATCTTATACTTTTGTATCTACAGCAAATGCATTTGTCCTGAGAGGAGCTAAACTGGTTTTTGCAGATTCAAATACAGACAATCCAAATATGGATGCTCAACAAATTGAATCTTTAATAAGTCCAAAAACAAAAGCTATCGTTGTAGTCCATTATGCAGGCATTGCTTGTGACATGGATCCAATTCAACAGATTGCCAAAAAATACAATCTCTTTCTGATAGAGGATGCAGCTCAGGCAGTGGACTCCTATTACAAAGGAAAAGCTTTGGGCAGCTTCGGTGATCTTTCAGCATTTTCCTTTCATGAAACCAAAAATATTCAATCTGGGGAAGGTGGTTTATTGGGTATAAACAATAAAAATTTTGAGGAAAGAGCCGAAATTATTTGGGAAAAGGGAACCAATCGAGCTGCTTTTTTTAGAGGTGAGGTAGATAAATATGGTTGGGTTGATATTGGATCATCCTTTTTACCTTCTGAAATTATAGCGGCCTTTTTATTTGCTCAAATTGAAAATATTCAGGATATCCAAAAAAGAAGAAAAGAAATATGGGATAGATACAAAAAACTATTGTCATCAATAGAGGGTAAGGTTCAATTCCCATTCATCCCATCCTATGCCACTAATAATGCGCATATGTTTTATATTGTTTGCTCGTCTTTACAAGAAAGAACCTCTTTGGTTGCCCATTTAAAGAGTAAAGGAATTTATGCTGCATTTCACTATATTTCTTTGCATTCGAGTCCTTATTATCAAAACAAACATGATGGGAGAATTTTAAAGGAAACTGATCGTTACTCCGATTGTTTACTTCGATTACCCCTGTATTATGAATTAAGCGATATTGAGGTTGACTATATATGTCAAGAAATATTAAACTATTACAGGATTTAAAACCTTATCTACGAGTGTAGTTAACGGATTTTAGAAATTATCTATTACCTTTGCGAATTCTATTCTAAAATATACATGGAAAATTTCGCAGAGCTCAAAGAACTTCTTACTCAGCCAAAGAAAATACTGATTACATCACATGCCAATCCTGATGGAGATGCCATTGGTTCTTCGTTAGGTTTATTTCATTTTTTAAAAGAAATAGGACATGATGTAACTGTAATTTTACCCACTGAGATGCCAGATTTTTTTGATTTTCTGCCTTCCTATGAGGATATTTTAATTTACGAGAAGTCTCAGACAAGCTGCATTCAACAGATTGAACAATCAGAAATTATATTTGCGCTTGACTACAATCACTTTAATAGAACAGAGCATATGGAAACGCCCCTTAGTCGTTCCAATGCATACAAAGTTATGATTGATCATCATTTGGGGCCTGATTCTTTTCCCCAAGCCAGGTTATGGAAAACTGAGGCCAGTTCTACCTGTGAATTAGTTTATCAATTCATCGATTTATTTAAATATCAGTTTCCTTTATCAATAGATATATTAAATTGTTTGTATGTCGGAATTTTGACTGATACTGGTGGATTTCAATATGCAACTACCCCAACTTTATTTAGAATGGTTGCTGAAATGACGGAAAAAGGTCTGAATCCGAATCTTATCAGTGATCTGGTAAATAATGCTTACAGTTATAAAAGATTTAGATTATTGGGATATAGCATTTATGAAAAACTGGAGCTTTTAGAGGATATCAATACAGGGATTATTGTCTTGAATCTGAATGACCACAAAGAATTTACAATTCAAAGGGGTGATCTTGAAGGCATAGTAAATATGGTATTGAGAATAAGAAAAATCAAATGTGCTATCTTAATAACAGAGCGGAAAGATAGAGTCAAATTATCTTTCAGATCCAAAGGAGAATTCTCGGTTCAGAAAATATGTGCTGAACATTTTAATGGAGGTGGACACAAAAATGCCTCTGGTGGTCAATCAAAAGAACCTTTATCTAAAGTTATTACAAAACTAAAACAGGTCTTGTATGCAAATCAGGAGCAACTTGCCTAAGTGTATCCTTTTTTTATTTTTATCCATTTTCTTCCTTTCTTGTACAGAAAAAGAAAAAGCCATTTACGCCATCAATGAGGCTGAGTTACAGGTTTCCAAGGATAGTACAATACAAGATAATCATTTGGAAAAATTACTTTATAGCTATTTGGACTATATACAGAATTACCCTGATGACACCAAGACTCCTATTTTTATATATAAAATTGCCGTTTTATATTACAGAATGGGACAATGGAAAGTTTGCATTCAGCATCTCCAGTATATTTTGGATAAATATCAAAATAGTAAGGTTTATCCTGAAGCTATTGCTTTAGCTGCTTCTGCCTATGAGGGTCCTCGTTTTAACAATGAGAAAAAAGCTATGGAGCTTTATAAGATGTACCGAGAAAAATTTCCAAATGGTGCTTCTTCCCAAATGGTGAATTTTTATTTTCAACCCGATGATAACAAATACAAGTTTTATATCTCTCAACTCCAGGACAAGCTTTTCAGCGACGAAACACAACAATCTGGCATTCAATTATCAGCAGCAAAAGAACTGGTACAATTATACAAACTTTATGTGTTGAAATTTCCTAATGCTGATCTAGCACCTTCCTATTGCTTTGAAGGAGGTAAATTAGCAAGCACCATTGGTGATTATGCCTTATCAAGTGAATTTTGGTTACAAATCATTGAACAATATCACGATTTCAGCTTATATCCAGAAACATTAATCCTTCTCGCTGTTGAATTCGAAAATAATCTGCCTATGTATATCCAAAATCATTGGGAAATAATAAATCAAAGGCATAACTTTCCATTGTTAACCAAAAAATTTCAGTTGGACAAAACACAATGGCTTTTGGAAGCCAAAAAATTATATGAAATTTATCTTGAGAAATACCCTAATCACGCTATGAATCAACAAGCCATAGCTTCTCTGAAGAATTTGGGAAAAGATCCAAATGAAATTGTTGAAGAGTTTAATACTAAAATGAAAAATGAAAAATAAAATTTTATTAAGCATATTTATCTTACTTGCCCTGGCAACCATTTACTTGCTTTGGATGAAATTTTTTGCAAAAGATAATTTTGCAAAGGTTGAGTTTACACAATTTGCTGTGGAAAATGCAAAGGAAGAAGTAACTAAAATTTTCCTTGCCGACAGAGAAAATAATGTAGCCCTTCTTGAAAAACAAAAAGATAATCTCTGGTCATATACCAACGTGGCTTCTGGAAAAAAATATATTGCAAATCCAAATGCCATGAATAATTTAATTGAAACAATTGAAGGTATTCGGGTTAGAAACAAAGTTCCCCAGGTTGGCATCAAAAATGTGTTGAGGGGCATTGGAACAATTGGGACAAAAGTGGAAATCTATAACCGATATAATAGCAAACTGAGAACATACTATATCGGCGGACCAGCAGATGGTGGTCAGGGCACATTTGCCGTAATGGAGGGCTCTGCTATTCCCTATGTTGTAAATATTCCCCATTTTGCTGGAACCATAGATACGCGCTTTAATGCAAAAGAACCGGCATTAAGAGATCGTGCCATAGTTCGTCACAATACTGCTGACATTGAATTTATGCAGGTTGAGTATCAAAGTCCCGAGCAAAGACCTTATTCTTTTTCAATTCAGACAACACCCAAGTATAGTGTATCCAATTTATTTGGACCCCAAAATATTGACAATAAAAAGCTAAGAAAAGATTATGTGGATATTTATCTTGAATCTTTTAACGTTTTATATGCTGAAATGATTTTGTATAATAAGGAACTTAGAGATTCAATCATTAAGACGGCAGCTTTCGCTAAAATCAGCTATAAATATAAAAACAGTGAAAAAATAAACAACTTTACTATTTACCCGGTTATCAATCCATCTTACGACAGAGGTGATGGCCAACCCGGACTCAGACAAAAATTAATGCGCTACTATGTAGATGTTGAAGAAGATAAATTTTTCCTTACCCAGGATATTGTAATGCAAAAACTCTTAAGACCTTATGAATATTTTTTTGATAATCAGTAGTTTGATATTTCTTTTGATCTCCTGTCAATCTGAAACACAAGTCAAATTAAATAAGCCTCAATCAGAGGAACCCAAGGTGTTATTATCAGATGAGGATCTGGAAGATAAAAAGATCAAAGAGATTATTTTCCTTCCCGTTTTGGATGCCAAACAAAGAAAAAACAGAAAGGAACTTCGTAAACTTTTTTTGGATTACTATACGCTTGAAATAGAGCCTGAAATGATTTTTCGAATTGCCTATCCAAAGAAAATATATGGAACTGGTGATACTTTATACGTAATCGAGGCGCATATTCCTGAAGATGTCAGCTGTAAACCCTTTGGTAGAAAAACTCAGTTTATTTTTAATCCTGAGGGAAAATTAATTCATATAGATCATGCTGCTTTTTTTAAATGGGTAGCTTATGGCAATGATAAAACGCCTATGCTCATGACCCTAAACACAGATTGTAAAGGCAAGGGCAAACATCATTTTTATAAATTTGAGCAGGGTAGATTGATTGATGTATTCAATGTTTTACTTGATGAAACACCAATAACCTATGATGCAAACATGGATGATGATTTAAGTAGTTTCGAACCAAACGAGTTGGAGTTGAAAATGGAAGACCGTAATGAAGATGGAAAAAAAGATTTGGTTTTTAGCGGTAAACAAAAAATTAAAAACAAATTAGAAACTAACAAGAAAAATATAGAATATGTATTTCTATATAAACCTGGGGAAGATTGGTTTTTACAAAAATTCAACACGCGAAACTAGATTCTATCTATCTCTTGAAGTAAAATCAAATGAATACCCAACAAAAGTGCCTCTTGGTTTTTTTCTAAAATTTCTACTGCATTCGAAGAAGCCACATCTGTCTTATTTTTTACTTCCATATATTTTCTGGCAACTGAATCAATAATTTCTATCCTGTTATTTTCTTTCTGATTTGACTCGAACAATAAATTATTTTTGATGCCAAAATAGGAACTATCCTTACGTATAATTCCTATTTTTTTATTTTCAACCATCACTTCGGTTCCTCTGGCATTGGAATATAAAAAAAAGTTTCCCTCATTGGTTTTGATATAAACTAATTTACGTGGAATGTTTCCCTTGTATTTTTTGAAACTAAAAGCCAACATAGGAGCACCTGATATATCTTGAAAAACTCCCTTGCCTCTCCTGTTTCCATCTTTATCAATGGCAAAATCCAAATCATCCAGAGATAAATAATTTTCTATGGAAACCAAGCCACCTTCAAAAATTTCAATTTCTGCCTTCAGGTTTTTTTTATCTTCTTCCAATTCAAGTGCATCAGGCTGAATTTCTCTTAAAAAGAGATTCAGAAAATAAAGTCCAAGACCAGTAAGAAAAATAAAAAGAAGGAAATAGATCATCTCCTTTTAGCATCTTGTTTTTTAATAATTTCTTCCAATTCGCTAATTCTTTTTTCCTGTTCTTTTACGATTTCTAATAAATAAACGGCCAAACGATCGTAGTGCACCGAATAGGGTTCTTTTTTACCCTCGATTAATATTTCTTTTCCATTTTCATCCGTTTCAACCAAGCCGGTATCACCCTTCCATTTCCTGGCAGGACCGTAAATTACCAATTCGGGTAGTACTTTTTCAACTTCTTCGGCTATCAATCCCGATTCATGACCACCTCCGATACCTGCCTTTAAATCGTAACTGACGGGTCTTAAACCAAATACCTTATTTTTGTCTACATCCAGGGGCTGAATATTTTCCTTGACTTTGATAGTTGATGATTGTGGTCTTAATTCCCCTGTACTCGTACGAACCATTACAGTTCCTGTTCCAGAAGTTGTACTGCCTTGAATAAATCTGGAAGCCGTTTGAATATCGCCATTTGTTCTGATACCACCCGTAGCAGGTGCTGAAGTAGTACCAACTCTTAGACCTCCATTCATATAGGTATCTCCGTCAACCTGTAATTCATAGGAAGTGGTGGATGTAGATCCAATTCTTAGTTTACCATAAATATTTGACACAGTAGATAACCCATCAACCAATAAACCTCCACTTCCTACCGTTAGGTCAAAAGAACTGTTGGGAGTAGTAGTACCGATACCAACAACATCTGTGCTTGTTACCCATATAGCATTGGTACATTCATAATCACCATTGCCAATGCCCCTTACTGTATAATTGTTATTAAAACTGGTACTGCAATTAATTGTAGTACC
>CAZNNX010000123.1:0-9207 GCA_964574485.1 uncultured Saprospiraceae bacterium
TGCCCGTTCCCAAGGTGGAGAAAATATATTTCAAACTCATGGATGTTGAAAAGAACTTGCTCATTTTTCTTGCATAGGCAAAAGAAAATTCAAGCTCGTTTGGTCTGACTACCTGCAGTGGATTTCCCTGGTCGTCTGTATATTGAATTTGACCAAGAGAAAAGAATCTTAAAGAAGAACCTAGAGTCTGTCTGTCATCTATGTGCTTATAAGCAGACAGGTATGCAAGAAACACATCGTTCAACCCCAAGGCTCTTAACCAGGGAGTGAAAGTTGCCGAAATACTAAAATCTTTTGGAGCAAAGGCCAAATTGGAAGAATTGAAGTGCATTGAGTTCGGATCAGGATCAACCGCTATACCTACATCACCCATAGCACCAAATCTGGCATCTGGTATAATACGCAAAAAAGGTACGGCAGTAACTATAGTATTGGCGCAGGGACTTCCATCAGGTTGAACCAACTGATTCCCAACCAATACACACTGAGCATGCGTTTTCTGCTGTCCAATCACCAAAAGGGCGAATGTAGCTAGCTGTATGCTGAATGCTTTAAATTTCATCATGATAAGGTCTGTTCAAAATTATAATAGTGTAGAGTTACTCCATAGGATGCAATTTAAGTACAAGTTACTAAATTATGAAATGTTTATTTATAAGTTTTAAAAAACAGAGAATCAAAATACATTCTTATCATACGAAACTCTGGCAAAAAAGTTTTATTTACCTCAAAATTACTAATTTTTGATATTGTTCATTGCTTAATACAGATCTAATTTCAGTACCTGGCTGTGCAGGGCCTGTGGCTCTCACAGATACTTTATACACATAAACTCCTTTGCCCAAACGATCTCCGTAATCATCTAAACCATCCCAGAAAATACCGTCTATCCTGTATCCAGAATTCTCTGTAGCTGTAATATCTTTTTGAATTGTTTTAACCAATTTTCCTGAAATAGTGTACACTTGAACCATGATCTCCAAATCCTGACTGGGTAAATTATGTTCAAACATAAATTCAGTTTGTGTTGTAAATGGGTTAGGGTAATTCAAAACATGGCTTAGTGCCATTTCACTACTAGAAGCAACCACAAATTCAGTAAATCCTTCACCCAGATTATTATAAACATCCCATGCCTTCACGGTAGCTTTGTGTAAGCCATCAGGTAAGTTTTGAAGCGGGTATGATACTTTGCCAGATCTGAAATTATCCAAATCAGCCTCATAAAAATCATTTAAATTGTATGTTTTTTCTTTTCCATCTTGAATGAAACTGATGATACCTGTTAAATCATGCCCAATCCCATTTCCAATCGTATTTATACCACTGGAATCTCTCAATCTCACCAATAGAACAGGATTAGGATCGGTAATTCCGCCAGATGCGAAATTTTCATTATTCATGTATACTTTGACTTCCGGTCCGCGATCATCAATTGCAGCATTGGGAGAGGTACCACCTATCAGAATACCAAGATAGGAACCATGTGCGTCCGTGTCTGTTCCATTTTCAGCATAGTAGGAAATTTTTCCATAACCATAGGAATAATTGATATCAACTGGAACAATAAATTGAATCGAAAATTGACCTGATACAACAGATGCCCTTCCTTTAAAAATAACCTTCTTTCTGAGCGGAAATCTTTTGATATAACTATCTGCATCATTGGCTCTGGTATAAATCGTATCTTCCTTGTCATAAACAGTCACATAGACCGTGCCGTTAAACCCATTCATTCTATTTCCATTCAGGTCCTGGATTTCACCTTCCAGTCTGACTTGTTGTAATGCGCTGATACTATCGTTTTGGGTTGGAATTTTCCCATTGATTGAGGTAGTTGCGACTCTGTATCTGGGATAAGCAAGAGTCATGGAGGGATCGCCAAGCAGTAGATACTTTCGAGAGTTCGATGCACTAAGGTTTCCACTATTATTTTTGGCAGACTGTAGAACCTCCCCGATGGTTGGCATTCTGTTTTGTAAAGGAGTAAAAAGTTTGTCAAAGGTATTAAAGGTTAATACCCTATTGGCATCAGCCAGTACAACCCTCAAAGTAGTTAACAAAGCAATGCCCCCACCATTTGGATTTAACATGAGTAGCGAACCAGCGCTGTTGATTTCAGGATCATCAAAAGGGGCAAAAGAACAGGTAGCCGTAACAAATAAAGGCATTTTAATTCTATTGTTCAACGTGTTGATTTCAGTGGTAGTAAAAACTCTTTCTTGTGCCAGTCCGTCTGCACCACCATGCCCCAGATAGCTAAACACAAGTGATCCTTTGAATAAATTTCTTAGTAATGCAGCATTAACATCGGGATATCTGCTGCCCCCAGCTGTAGAAACCTGCTGATATGCATCCAGATATATTTTATCTACCAGGTAGTTACTATCACGATTGGATACAAATTGTGCAATATCATCAGCATCGTTGATGTGCAAATTGCCATCTTGATCGTCAGCAAAGAAGGTAAGTTTATTTTTCCAATCACTAAGCGTTTCGGGATCCGTGTCATAACGGATTATCTTATTGACAATTGCCTCGGCTTCAGAACTGGAAGATACAGGTAGTCTGCCAACAGCTATGTCGAGCGGGTGGTCAATATTTATATTTCCTTCCCCGTTGGAGAGAAGTGCAAAAAAATCATCAGTTGTAAATGTTTTAAGAGGATCCAAGGATTCTGCAGTCTCATAGGCTAAAACATAGTTATTATCTTTACTACGACTTAAGCCTAAATTTTTGTAATCAAAAGACCCTGTACCTAAGAGTAGTAAATATCTTAGACTATCTGTGGTTGAAGATCTTTCATAGAGAAGTCGCGCAAAATCGCGTATAGCAGAAATATCTTTATTACCAGAAGAAAATTCATTGTAAATTTTTTCAACGTCAACTGCTAGGGTAGAAATACCACTAAAATTGGATCTGTGAGTGGCCAAATTCTGGGCAGCAGATTCAAAGTCCTTGTGGTAAACGATCAATAATTCAGGAGAGCTTGTAACCCCATGTAGATTTTGATTGGCAATTCTGCCAATTGCATTGGGTGTGAAAAAATTTGTTCCATCAAATGCAATAAAACTTCTGAGCGTATCAGCCAAGGCACCAAAAAAAATTGAACCGGAGCCCGAAAAGCTCTGCTCTTTTACATCATGAGCATAAGTAACATCCCATACACTCAGATTGTTTGCGTTGCTCAAATTATAACCCGCTGTACCCTGACCGAGTGATCTGCTATCTGAAAAAGGCATTTGGCCCCCGGTAAAGATTAATTGACATCTTGCATTAAGTGTAATATAATCTAACCATGACTCAGCAGTGCTACTTGTATTGATTATTGAAAAATTTATATCGATGTTATTGGCATTACTTAGAAAAACAGACCTGTTGGAATGCGTTCGGGCATATAAAGAATAAATGTAATTATTTACTGTACTTATATTTGCAGCATAAACCAAATTTCCATTGGCGCTAATATTGTAGGATCCGGCAGTGAAAAATCTGCTGTAATAAACCGACTGAATTTTAACACTATCTGATTGGATACGATTGGCAAATGGGAAGGAGAAATTTTGACTTCGTGTAATTTGAAATGAATTACCAACCCATAATCTGCCACTGGGAGGTAAAGCAAATTCTTTTTCCATTAAGTTCAATTTATTTTCCTCATAATGAGAAGGAGCATCATATGCATTTGTGTTGTAATTAACAACGCTGATTGAAGCTTCGGTTTGTATTCTTTTTCCTGTGTTGTTGGCGATCTTTATGAAATAGGTAGAGCTATTGGAATAAATATTCTGGTACCTCAAAAACATGGCGTTTGGATAGGAATATTCATAAAATTCAGGACCAATGCCATAAAAGAGGATATAGTCATTGTTGTTGAATTGACCATCGGCTTCACCCACAATAGTTACTGCCAATTCTTTTAAATCATCAATTCGCTCTGAAGAACCAACGATTTCAGGCTGTGCTTTGGCACCATTCCCTAAAATTTGAATTTTCCTTGGATCTATATTATTGACATCAATACCAAGAGACTGTAAAAAGCTGTAATCTATTTTGTGAATACCCGTTTTGGTAATACTTATTTTATAAATTTCACCGTCGTTAAGTTGAGAAACTGTAGCATTTTTTTGAACCCCTTCATTTGTTCTAGTTCTTTGCGTTTGAATAATCCGAATCTTAGCACGATTTAAACGCTCGAAGTTACCGGTAAAATTATCTTTTCTCAAGGGTAAAATCTGAATATACAGTAAGCTTTGATTTCTTAATTTTCCCTTTGTAAGTTTAATTTCAAATTCAGAACCACTTACAAGAGATTGCCCCCAATTGCCATTGAAGGAAACTATACTTTGTTCTGCTTCTATAATTTGACAACTATATTCGTATGACTCATCAACAGGAATGTTAGTTGTATATAGTGGTAGCATTTTAGATTCATCGTAGCGGGCATCGGCAAAAGACAGATAATATCTTGGATTACCATGATCAACATCCAGAACAGAATGTAGGGAATCTGTCCAGTTCAATTGAAACGAAATTTCTCTGGTATTTTGAGAGTAACAAAGAAAGGGAAACAAAAAAGCAAATAGAATCTGAAGGAGATTTCTCATAGTTTTGTTCTTCTTGAGCGTAGGTTAACAAGAGTGAAATTTCATCAAATAAATGTAAGACAAAATTATAAATGAATCAAAGAATAACGAAAAGAAGTAAATTTGGTTGAACTTTATGCAGTTAGATTAAAAAAAAAAATTATTTTTGATTTTCGACCGATACTGTATTTATTAAAATGAACATTCTTACTAACGATATGAGTTTTAAAACTGTTGGTGCAAAAGCTTTTATTTTTTGGTTTTCTGGGATTGTTTTTCTCTCAATTCTAACAACACTACCCAATAGTGTAAAAGCTCAGGATCCTGTATTTTCTCAGTTTTATGCTTCACCTTTACAATTAAATCCGGCATTGACTGGATCTGCTGACGCTCCTGTGTTTCACTTAAACTACCGAAATCAGTGGCCCTCGATTGCAAATGCATATAATACCTATGCACTTTCCTACAATCAGTTGTTTCCCAAATTAAACAGTGGATTTGGAATTAATTTAATGGGTGATATAGCCGGAGCAGGCATTTACAGTGCAACACAGGTGGGAATTTCTTATGCATATCAACTTCAGTTTTTCAGAGGTGATATGTATGTAAGATTGGGCTTGGAAGGAAATTTGATTAGTAAAAAACTCAATTGGGATAAATTAATTTTTCTGGATCAATTGGATGCCGATACCGGTCCTTACGATGCCAACGGTGTTTTAAATCCCTCTTCCGAGCAAAGAAATTTTCAAAATATCAATTATTTTGACTTAGGACTTGGAGCTTTGTTGTATACGCCTTATTTTTATACCGGATTTGCACTAAAACATATTACCTCTCCCAAAGAAAGTTTTTTGAGACAAACTAATAATCCTTTAGAACTGCCTATGAGAATAGTTGCTCATGCAGGAGGACAAATTCCTATTGGCAAACGCAATATTTTTAAAACAAAATCGTTTTTAAATCCAGCTGTCTTGTTTACTAAACAAAGGGAATTTATGCAATTGGTCGGAGGGATGAATTTTCAAATCTCTTTTTTAACTTTGGGAGCCTGGTACAGACATGCCTTTACAAATCCTGATGCAGTAATAATGAATTTAGGTACAGAATTCAAATTTGTAAAACTTATGTACAGCTATGATTTGACAGTTTCACAACTTGGAATTAATTCAGGGGGTGCTCATGAAATAAGCTTAATTTTTAATTTTGAAAATAAAAACAAGGGTACTGACTATAATAATTGCCTCAAAATATTTTTCTAATCAATAATTCTTTTATTTTTGCCAACTGCTTTTTATATTTTAAAACCTGCTAATAGATGAAAAAATTTATTTTCTTTGGATTTGCTGGGATACTTCTTGCCTTAGTATCTTGTAAAAAAGAGGATAGGTCTTCCTCAACAAATTGGGGATTCAATTCTCAACAATGGGGTGGATTTGAAAAACCACTCGATTACAAAGGCCAAGCTACAGGTCCAAACTTAGTTTTTATTGAAGGTGGTACCTTTAATATGGGTATTACGGAAGAAGACGTAATGCAAGATTATCGTAATATTGGGAGAAGGGTAACTGTTTCTTCTTTCTATATGGACGAAACCGAAGTTTGCAACCTTGATTGGTTGGAATATCTTCACTTTATACTTCGAGTATATCCTGAATTGCCGCAAGTGTATTTCAATGCTTTACCTGATACTTTGGTTTGGTTGGAAGAACTTTCTTACAATGAACCTTTTGTAGAAACTTATCTACGTCACCCAGCTTACATGGATTATCCTGTGGTTGGTGTTTCTTGGGTACAAGCTTCAGAATATTGTAAGTGGAGAGGTGATCGCGTTAATGAAATGATCCTGATTGAACAAGGTAAAATTGATCCAGGTTCAGTAGAAGGTCAGCAAGGCGAAAATGTTTTCTCTACAGGTTCTTACCTGACAGGTATTTATGAAGCCCCTATCGGACCTAAACCTATGATCAACCCAGCTACTGGTGATGAAAGAAGAGTTAGATTCGAAGATGGTATTCTGTTACCTGCCTACAGACTTCCAACTGAAGCTGAGTGGGAATTTGCAGCGCTTGCATTATTAGGAAATCAAAGTTACTCTAAAGATGAGCGTATCACAGACAGAAGAATCTACCCTTGGAATGGTACAACTACCAGATATCCTATGTATGGTAGCTACCAGGGTTTGATGGTAGCCAACTTCAAACGTGGTCGTGGTGATTATATGGGTATGGCTGGTGCTTTGAATGACAATGCACACATTACTGCACCTGTCAGATCTTATGTTCCTAATGATTATGGTTTATACTGTATGGCTGGTAACGTAAATGAGTGGGTAAATGATGTATACAGACCTATGACATCAGTTCTTTTACAAGATGTGGAAACACAGGATTTAAATCCGATGAGAGGTAATGTCTTCACTCAAATAGAAAGAGATCAAGACGGCAAACCTGCAGGTAGAGATTCTTTGGGTCGTTTGAAATATAAAGAGTTGGACAACAACCAAATCGCTACGCGTCTAAACTTCCAACAATCTAATGTAATTAACTACCTGGATGGTGATTTACAATCTCGTATTGACCAATCAGGTTCTGGTGCTGCCAATGCAAGTTCCTCTTCCTACATGTATGAGTATGGAAAACATTCACTGATTACAGATCAGGTACGTGTTTACAAAGGTGGTTCCTGGGCAGACAGAGCTTATTGGTTATCTCCTGGATCAAGAAGATTCTTAGATGAAACCAAGGCAACTGCAACAATCGGTTTCAGATGCGCCATGACAAGAGTTGGTTCACCTAAAGGAAACAGATTTCCTGGAGGAAACGTAATCAAAACTGTAAGACCTAGTACACAAAGAGTTTACAGATAAACTGTAAAGGAATATATCGAAAGGGACAAGCTAAACTTGTCCCTTTTTTTATTTTGTTTGCGTTTTTACTTTCCGATACAAAACTTACTGAAGATATGCTCAAGTAAATCCTCAACTCCCACTTCTCCGGTTATTTGTCCCAGATAAGCCAATGCATGACGGATATCCATAGCGAGAAAATCGCCACTACGCGCATTATGTAATCCATTCTCTACCTGACTAAGCGCTTGCTCTGCCAAAGATAGCGCCTCATAATGCCTTAAATTTGAAATGACAGTTTGATCTTGTTCTGGTATATCAGAAAGGACCAAATCAAATATTTTTTGTTTTAAACTATCTATTTTAATTTTTTCCTTGGCCGAAATACCCATGATTCCCTCCCTGATATAGTCTGAGGCTAACTCGGTCAGGTCAATTTTATTGGCTACGACCAAAATACTTTTGCCTTCCAGGCTTAGGGCAGACAAATCTTTTTGAACCTCATCCATAGAGACTAGCTCCGCATCAAAAAGATAAATTAACAATTGGGCCGTGGCAATTTTTTCTCTCGTTTTTTCAATCCCCAAAGCTTCAATTTGATCTTCTGCATTTCTGATTCCAGCTGTATCTATAAATCGGAAGGGAATTCCATCTATATGTATCAATTCTTCAATTGTATCCCTCGTTGTACCAGGAATTTCAGAGACAATAGCCCTTTCTTCATTGAGTAGAGCATTCAATAAGGTAGATTTACCGGCATTGGGTCGACCAATTAAAGCTGTCTGTACACCATTTTTAATTACATTACCCCATTGAAAAGATGCTTTTAATGCATTGATTTTACTGAGCAATTTTTGTACAAGTATTTCCAAATCGGCTCTGTTGGCAAATTCAACATCCTCTTCTCCAAAGTCTAATTCCAATTCGATTAAACTTGCAAAATGAATCAACTCTTCCCGAAGTAAACTAATTTCTTTTGAAAAGCCGCCTCGCATTTGATCAAGAGCTAGTTGAACCGATTTTTCCGAATTAGCAGCAATCAAATCTGCAACTGCTTCAGCCTGCGATAAATCCATTTGTCCATTTAGAAAAGCACGAAGGGTAAACTCTCCCTTTTGAGCTAATCGGATTCCATTTCTTAAGAATAAGCTTATGATTTCCTGTACAATAAACGGAGAACCATGACAGGATATTTCAATTACATCTTCTTTTGTATATGATCTGGGACTTTTAAAAAAACTTACTAAAACCTGGTCTAATTTTTTCCCATTCTCATCAATGATAAAGCCCAGATATATACTGTGAGATTTAAATTTTTCAGGATTTTTTCCCAAAAAAAAGGGTTGGAACAAGGGAATGATTTGAGTACCGGATATCCTAATAACTGAAATGGCCGCTACCCCAGTAGCTGTAGCCAGAGCTATTATGGGTTCTTTTAAATTTTTTATAAAGTGCATCTAATTGAATTTATACTGTACTAAATTTCTTGACTTTACGATGTTTTGCTTTTCATCCATGTATTCTATTTTTATAATTCCAATTCCATCTGATACCCAGATCCGATAAAGTGGTGGTATAGAAAAGCGGTAACATTTTCTGTAATCCTTATCCGAAACAGATAGTGCTAATTTATAGGGCTCTGCCGTAACTTGCATTAAAACATCCCCAGAGCAGGTACTATAATCAGTTTTAGTACTGACCCGCTGTAAAAAAGGCATCGTGAAATAAGAGGAAGATCGGGATTGACACTGTATGTAAATACTGTCACCATTCTGA
>CAZNNX010000124.1:0-9198 GCA_964574485.1 uncultured Saprospiraceae bacterium
CTGCCGAGAGTCTATAGCCGATGTCAACTCTTTCTTCCACGATGGTACCAAAATGATATTCGTTACAGCTGGAAGGGGAGGTGGTACCGGTACTGGTGCGGCTCCGGTCATTGCCAAAGCTGCAAAAGAAATGGATATTCTAACAGTCGCTATCGTTACAATGCCTTTTTCTTTTGAAGGTAAAAGAAGAATTCAACAAGCAACCGAGGGTTTAGCTGAATTGAAGAAAAGTGTCGATACCTTAATTGTGATTTCCAATGACAAACTTCGTAAAATCTATGGAAACCTAGGCATTACGGAAGCCTTTCATCAAGCAGATAATATTTTAACAATAGCCGCTAAAGGTATTGCTGAAATTATTACAAAACCTGGTTATGTGAACATTGACTTTGAAGATGTGAACACAGTTATGAGGGATTCCGGTGTTGCTGTAATGGGTACGGCTATCGCTGATGGTGATGACAGAGCTATTAAAGCTGTGAAAGCTGCCCTTCAGTCTCCCTTACTTGAAGATAGTGATATCAAAGGGGCTAAGCATATTTTGATCAATATTACTTCTGGAACTATGGAGGCCTCAATGGATGAGATAACCACTATCACAAGTTTTGTTCAGGATGAAGCTGGTAATAATACCGATTTGATTTGGGGTAATTGTCATGACGAATCTTTGGGCGATAGGCTTTCTGTAACTGTAATTGCAACTGGCTTTGCTGGCGGTAAAAAAGAGATGCAGTTTAAATCTACGGATCAGTTGATCTTAGAAAGAGATGTACAAACAAATATACAGCAGCCTCAAGCTCAACCCAAATCCAACCTTACAGTTAATCTGGATGATGAAGAAGATGAAAAAGAGATGAAATCTAATTCTGTGGTATTTGAATTTAATGATGATTTTTCGCAAAAGAATGAAATTATTGCTCAACCCAAATTGGCAAGAGAAAATATTGAACCCTTTGTAAAAGAAGAAGTTAAGACAGAAACTACCACGAAATTGTTGGTGAATGAAAGCAGTGAAGAAAAAAGAAGAAGAGTTGGTTTAACCAAAATTGATAATCCTGAAATGATCAGTGAGTTGGAAAATCAACCTGCCTATCTTAGGAAAGGCATCAAACTAGATGAGGTAGAGCATTCCAATGAACAGAAAATTTCGAACTGGTATGTTACAGATGAAGACGAACCTGAATTAAAAGACGGGAATTCTTTTCTCCATACACATTTAGATTAGAGATAACAGGAAAGGCTTAGTGAAAACTAAGCCTTTTTTTTAGATTCAAATAGGTGTTTTACCTAAGGAACGATAGGTATTTTACCTATTAGAGTAGGTATTTTGCCTATTTTTTGTAAAAAAAGTATACTACCTTTTTAAAAGATATTTAATTCGTTAATTTTGTATAACTAACTAGTTTTAGTTTGGTTAATTCATGGGAATTTTGCGATGGTCTTGGGGAAGACCATCGCTTTTTTTTAGAATAAAACCTGGGTTGCACCAAAGCCGTAGCCCGAAATAAATTCGTTTTTGAAAGAGCTAATCAGTCCTCTCATTTGCATGTCCTCCAATACTTCTTCAACAGCTTTTTGGAGTATTCCCAGTCCAATACCATGAATTACAATACTTTGCTTTATATTTTGATTTCTACATTCAGATAGATGTTGTCTTAATTGGTCCAGCTGATAGGAGAGAATATTTTTTGCTTCAACTTTTCCTAGAGGATCTAATTTTTCAATATGTAAATCTATTTCAGCCTTAAAGCGTGCGTGGTGTACTAGCTTATTGCTTGGTATTTTTTGATTTTGACTCTTGTTTTGCCTGAGATTATGCATCGTATAATTTCTCAAATCAAGTTCACTGGTTCTTTTTTCTTGATCTAATGAAATTGCTATACATTCAGTATTGAAGAACCCAATCATTTTTTTCTTTTGAATCAGTTGAGATTCATTGATTTTCCATTTATTCAATAAAGGAATTTGATTTGTCTCAAGTTGAAAATTATATGATTTATTTAAGTGATTGCGTGATATTTGATAAAGTATGGAAAAATCAAAGGCCTCCACTTTTGTTTTTATAGATTCAATAATTCTTTCCTCATGAAAAATCTTGAATTGGATATTTTGACATATGGGAGTGTCATTTAAAAAAAATATTTGGTATTCCTCTGTAGGTGTAGGCAAGAAAATCAAATGCATGCCACTGTTGCAATTCCTGTGTTTTGCAAGGGGTGAAAATATGGAATTTTCTAATTTTGGACTTGGTTTTGTTGGTTCTATCTCTTGAAATGATTTTCCTTTACCGAAATATATTTCTTCTGTACTGATGTTTTTTTTGTTTTTTGCTGTGGAAACAGGGGAGGACTCAACTCCTTTAAATTGAGAAGCCAAAATGATATCCTCAGAAAAAGCTACGATTTCCTCTCCGCTGTTTAATTTTACTTTATAAGAACCGTCCAGATAATCCTTATTTATCTGACCTCTTTCTCCCGTGTAGCGAAAACGAATAGAATCTCCAATGTTCATATTTTTTTATTTCAAAATTAAGCTTTCTATTTTTTATAATCAGAGTTTTTTATCTTTAGAAATATGAATTTGAATTTTAGAAAACTTAGAAAATCAGATTTGTTGTTTTATCATCAAATCATGGGGGACAAAGAATCCATGTTTTTTATTTCTGGCAAGGCCAACAGCTTGGCTGAATCAGAAAGAGAACTATACAGACTAGTAGATCGCTATAAGTTTGAAAAAAAAGAAGGTATTTGGATTTTCTTTCATAATCATACGGATCAATTTATTGGCTTGGTTACTCTTATTAAAAATGAGAAAGGGGAGATTGAATTAATGTATAAAGTAAACAGGCAATTTTGGGGTCAGGGTTTTGGGAAAAAATTAGCGGTTGAGGCAGTCAATTTAGCATTTGAATTAGGTATTCCAAATCTATTTGTTCAAACGGCCATCTCTAATATTGCTTCAGTTAAAATTATAGATTCCTTATCTCCCTTGCAAATAAAAGAATTGCATACTTTATCAGGAGTAGAGCTATACACAGCATATTTGGATACAATTCTTCTGCACTCAAAGTTTAGTGAATTTTCTACTCAGGAGAAGTCTAAACTTTATTATCTTTGAAATTGTTAACTAAAAAAAACAAAAAATATGGCTTTTGAATTACCTAAATTAAATTATGCATATAATGCACTTGAACCTCATATCGACGCAAGAACGATGGAGATTCACCACAGCAAGCATCATGCTGCTTACACAAATAACCTAAACAATGCTATTGCCGGTACAGAATGGGAATCAATGTCTATCGAAGAAATATTAAGAAATATTTCCAAGGCACCGGCTGCGATTCGTAATAATGGAGGTGGTTTTTGGAACCATAATCTTTTTTGGGAAATTATGTCACCTCAGGGTGGGATGCCTGAGGGAGATTTAATGGCTGCTATTGAGAGGGATTTGGGTGGATTTGTTGCATTCAAAGAAAAATTTTCAGCAGCTGCCGCTACAAGATTTGGTTCAGGTTGGGCATGGTTGTGCGTGCACAAAGGTGGGAAATTAGAAGTTTGTTCTACGCCAAATCAGGATAATCCACTCATGGATATTGATTCCAAAGGTTGTGGAGGAATGCCTATACTAGGTTTGGATGTTTGGGAACATGCCTATTATTTAAATTATCAAAATCGCAGACCTGACTATATCTCTGCTTTTTATCAGGTAATCAATTGGTCTGAGGTTGCTAAAAGATATGCAGCTAACAAATAATAAAAAACAGGGGGTATTCACCCCCTATTTTTTTATTTGCACCGAAAATTCAATATCAATTTGTGGCATTGTCTTGGCTACAGAACAATACTTTTCAAAAGAAAGAGAGGCAGCTTTCTCTGCTTTTTTTGCATCAACCTGCCCCTCTATTATATATTTTATATTTACACGCTGAAAAGGTTTTGCTTCATCCACAACTATTCTTTCCCCTTCAATAACCGCATTGAAATGTATGATTTCCTGTTTTTGCTTTTTCAGAATATGAATTATATCAATGGCACTACAGGAAACAATTCCCATTAAAATATACTCCATTGGACTCGGCGCCTGGGCTTGCCCCTCGCTATTACTGTCGATATAGGTTTTGAGTCCCTGCTCGTTTTTTAATTCGAAAAAATAGTCTTCATTTATTCTTTCCAAAAAAATTTTCATACTTTAAATTTTTTAATTTGCAGATAAAAGTATGAAAGATAAATCAAGATTCAGACACATATTTAAATCAATTAGCTGGCGAATTGTTGGTACCCTGGATACCATGATTTTAGGTTGGATCATTACAGGTGACCCATTACAGGAGTTAAAATTGGTGGATTAGAGGTAATTACAAAGATGATTTTGTATTATCTCCACGAAAGAGCATGGATGCGTGTTCCTTTGGGATTAGAAAAAATAATTAATGATTAATTTATAACTGAGCCTGGTTGATAAGTGCAACAGTGAACAAGCTTAACAGAAACCATCCGAGGAATCCCTGCAGGATACAAATATATCTGGCAAATCCAGTTGTGGGAATATTGCCAAATCCCAAAGTGGTAAAAGAATTAAGACTGAGTGTAAGTGCATTGAGAAAACTTATGAAAATATTCCACGTCAACAAAATGAAAGGTTTGAAATAACCCTTTGCGTTTTTCTCTATAAAATCTTTGTAATTAGAGATTAGTTTACTTTTGCTTTGTAAATCCCATTCAGAGGGGAAAAAGAAATAGAAAACGGCAAAAGCAAGAAGTATATAAAAAGATACAACCAAAGCTCTACCTGGATTGGTTCCATGTTCCGTATAGAATTTGAGAAGTCTGTTGAGTTGCCAGGCAAAAAAAGTACTAAAACTGGATGTTGTTCGATATTGATACTCTAATAGAGAAGTTTCTATATCTTTGACTTTTATGTAGGCAAGGTTCGCCATTTCTCTGTCTCCAACCATTTGAAAATAATCAAATAGTAGTTTGTTTACCCTCACATAATCTTTATAAATCGGAGAGTATTCCGGATTTGACAATTGTTTTTGAGAAGCATTATACTTGCCTTGAATATTAAAATTAAAATAATTTAAAGACTCAAGGTCAAGATTGGAATCGAATGGAATTTTTGAGAAATATATAGATGGAGTGCTTTTGTATTTATTTTTATACATCCAAAGGCGCTTACTGATATCTTCAAAATAAAAATTAAATGAGGATAGAAAAGTGTTACTATCAAAACTCAGATAGTCTGCCTGAATACTAATTCTTGAAAAACTGTCTGGTTTTTGAGCGTCTCCCCATTCACTTTTTTCAAGACTGAAATTTTTAGCCATTCGGATTTTTACATCTATTTTTTTTATTTTGGTATTTAAAAATTTGAAAACGGAATTACCTTCTTCAGCATAGATTGAAAATTCATAAGCAATACTGTTTTTTGATTCAAAGGTGTATTTAGGAATAATCAGAAAAACTTTTTTTAAAAAATTCGAGTTGTTGAGTTTCAGGTAGTATCTTTTTCTGTTTTTCAATAAATCATGGTTGTCCAGAGATAAATCCCAGAAAGTAAAATTTCCTTTTATTTCTACAGAATCAATCAATAAAGAACCGCCAAAACTCTCATCTGAATTTCCAGACCCTACATAATCACCGCTGAGACTATCAAAATTACAGAAGTAAAACCCAAGATCACCCTCGATTACAGTATTTGAGATTCTCAGGTCCGATTCAAAACTGCACTTGATAAAATATATTTCTTTGGCTGGAATATATTTTTTTCTGGAGTTATCAGTATTTCCTATATAATTTTGGAATCCGCCTTTTATGACAGATGCATTGCCATCAAGATTGTAATCACTCTGGAAACTTTCTTCTCCTTTGTTTGGTAAATCATTGTAGAAAAAAACTTCCTCAAAAATTATTTTTTCTTGATTACTGTTGTATAGGATTTCTGCCAGCTCCTTATATCCCATTTGTTTTTTTTGTGTAGAAACTACAATCTCATTAGAAGTTGTGGCATTTTTTCTGAAGGTCTGGGCATGGGAGTAATAAGCCAACATGATACATGTTAATAGAAGGAAATACTTATATGCTGGATAATATTTCATAATCTTAATTGTATTGTGAATCGTTCTTTCGAAGAAAATTAGAATAAAAACTTCATATTTTGTAGTTTTGATTATCAAATCAAAATTATTTATTTATGAAATTATTAGCCGGAAAAGTTGCATTGATTACGGGAGGCTCCAGAGGAATAGGTGCTGCCATAGTAAGAAAATTTGCGGAGCAAGGCGCTCATGTTGCCTTTACCTATCGCTCAAATGCTGAAAGTGCACAGGTAGTAGCCCAAGAGGCAGCTTTGTTGTCAGAGGGAATCAAGGTAATGGGGTATCAATCGGATGCAGCATCTTTTGATCAGACCAAAACGCTAATAGATCAGGTTTTAACAGAGTTTGGTCAGATAGACATATTAATCAACAATGCAGGTATCACAAGAGACAACCTGTTGATGCGTATGTCTGAGGATCAATGGGATGAAGTGATTGAGACCAATTTAAAATCTCTTTTCAATTTTACCAAAAACATCATGCGTCCGATGCTTAAAGCGAAATCGGGAAGTATAATCAATATAACATCCATTGTAGGAGTTAGTGGTAATCCGGGTCAATCTAACTATGCAGCTTCCAAAGCGGGTATTGTTGGATTTACAAAATCAATGGCCTATGAAGTGGGTTCCAGAAATATCAGATGTAATGCCATTGCCCCCGGATTTATTGATACTGAAATGACACATGCTCTTGATGAAAAATTAAAGGAGACAATGATTTCCAATACCGCTTTGCAAAGATTTGGTCAAGCTGAAGAAATTGCCAATGCCTGTTTATTCCTTGCTTCTGATTTATCTTCCTACATTACAGGAGAAGTGCTTATGGTAACTGGAGGGATGAGATAAAATATAATAAATGAAAATTATACTATTGTTGGAACCACCCTTTTGTTCCATGAGCCTAGATATTGAAGATGTTTTTTCTGTAAAAAAGTACAGTTATCTTTCATTAAGCGATTTATTCATGGCTGAAATGGGTGGAGGCTCTGCTATTTTTAAAGAAGTCAAATCACAGGAAAGTTCAGATCCTCAATTTGTTTTTAAGGCTATCGTTGAAAAATATCTTCAAAAGACGCCAAAAAATTTTCCTTCGGGATTCGTGTTGGATCCTGATTTTATAAGTGATAGAGAGGAACTGATACTTCTTTTGGAATTACTTAAAAAAATGGGACATCAAATTAGCTATGTAATTGATATTCAAGAGTCTGAGGAAATTTGTAAAGAATATATAGATGATTTTCAAGTAGATCGGGAAGAAGGTGTGGCAGAGATAAGGAATTACTTTGATGAATTTTATCCTAAGGTACTTGAAATTATTAATCAATGGCAGATCCCCACCATTACAGTTGCTCATCAGGATGAATCAAAGCCAATTATAAAAGAGATACTTCAAAAGATAGAGCAGATTGATTGATTTTTATTTTTTGAAATTGTGTTTGAATTTCTGACCAGCGTTGTCAATCAGCTCTATAAAATTTTGATTAGAGTTAAAATTGACGCGATCAAATTTTATGGGCGCTATTTCTCTTCCGGATCGCCCCATAATTCCGAGTTTATTTTTGTTTTTTACTAAAAAATTTCCATCGGGCATCACCGTCACATCGTCATATTTTGCATCGAGCAAGACACCTTCTTTTAAACTTACGATACCCCATTTATCTTTTTTAGAAGCAAAGAAAAAATTTCCATCTTTTCTGAAGTCAAAATCTGTAAACTCTACAGGTATAAGAATTTGGTTTCTTTGATTAACAACGCCCCATTTACCTTTGGATTGAACCATAAATGTTTTATTGTCAATAAAATGTAGTTTGTCATACATGGCGGGTAAAAGTATTTGCTTTTGCCCGTTGATTAATCCCCATTTTTTTCCTTGCTTATAGCTAAACAGATCATATTTTTGAAAGTAATTTACATCTTCATAGGCTAGATTAAAGAAGGGTTTTCCTTCAAATAAGTAATCTTTTTTTCCTCCTAAGGCTACTTTGATTTTGTAATTTTCTTCATCTATTCCAATTTCATCGTAACTAATCTCTACCAGTGTTTCTATTTTACCCAAACTATCTATTTTCAGCAAGCCATATTTTTCATTTTGTTTTACCTTAAGGGTTCTTAGATAGATATACAGGAAAGGTTTCATGTCATCGTAAAGTAATTCAATCATTGTTTTGCCATTCATGTCAACCAAGCCCCACTTTTTATTTCTCATCACAGTGAAAAATTCATTGAAATATTCAATTCTTTCAAAACATTGGTCAGGAGCTGGCTTACAGGCATTTTGACCCTGGATCCATCTGTAAATAGACCACTGATTTGGTTCCTGACTAACCAGGGATAATTCTGGACTGATATGTTCATATAATTTTGAGAAACAAACAGGAACGATTTCCTTAGCATCCAGAGAAAGAATTCCCCATTTTCCATTTTTTTTCACTTTAAAAGTTTCTCCGTCTGTCATAATTTCTTGATAGACGGGTTCCAACCAGATTGAGCCATCGACATTCAGATAACCAAATAAACTATCATGTTGTATGGAAATTCGCTGCGGGTTCATTTTGTATTCAAAATCAACCTTTTGATATTTTATGTCTATCCAAGGACTTCTGTCTGATTTCAATAAGCCCCAAAGCTTATTTTTCTTAACCTCATAATAGCTTAGGTTAAGACCTGCACGAAATCTGTACACAATACTATCATAAGTTGTGTTTTCAAGCTGCATTGAATTTTTATCATAGAAGCCCCATGTTTTTGTTATGCTATCATCAATAGAATAATAGTTTGCATCAAAGTATATGGTATCAGGATAGCTTATACTGTCTCGGTTTTGTCCAAAAGATAGGAGGGGGACTATGCAGAAAAAAAGAAAATGACGCATATGTAATTTTTAGTAAGGTATAAATTTTGCTTTATCTGGTAAAAGATATTTCATAAAAGCAATCTCTTCAGGTCTGTTGAATTTGGTATAGGCTCTATCCGCAAGAACAAAATAACTGTTTTCATCATCAAGAATTTCTTCCTTGTTCATAACTATTTTAATTGGCGGATTGGATAGTTTTGATTTTATTTTAAACTGGTCAAAAATAGAGCAAAGTTGTTCAAATT
>CAZNNX010000125.1:0-8866 GCA_964574485.1 uncultured Saprospiraceae bacterium
GACCTCACAGGTAAAAAATTTGAGCAAATAGATGAAATACCCAACAGTAGCACCTTTTTGTATTTCAAATCCAATACAGAGGCTGTTTATATCATGACTGGATCTTTAATGAGCGGAAAAACTTTTCGTGATGAATGTAGCTGTAAAACAAGCGTACAGGGAAATAAAATCAGCATTAACTGCAACTGCGATGACAGAGAAATCTATCCGGATCCCATCAAGGACAGTTTTGTTTATGATGCGGCCACTGGTTCGTTAAAAAGTACATCTTACAGCGACAGAAATCGGAATCCTTTCATTTGGAAATTAAAAAACTAAAATCTCATGAAAAATATATTCGTATTTATGCTATTGTTTAGCTCTTTAAGTATTGTGGCACAGAATTTTAATGAAGAGTCTAATGTAATCTCTTACATGGATGGAAAGTCTTTTTATAATAGTGACAATGGACTTACTATTGAGTATGGTTATATATCTTCCTACAATACCTACGGAATTAAAGTAAGTAATAAGTACGGCGAGCGATTTTATTTTATTAATGTAGAAATCACCACCTCTTATGATGGGAGTTATGCAGACTTCTATGGTATGAGCGCGGAAACAGGGTCCAATTTTGGATTTCGATTGTATAATGGAAAATTAATAGTGGGCTATGGTGAGAGCGGTGCCCAGACCTTTTACAGGAAATAACAGGGATTTTTGTTAAGAATATAACCCTTTGCCCTTCATCTGCGCATAGGCTTGAGAAGCCCGGACAGAGAGAAATTGAATTTGTTGATTTTCAACGATTAAAGCGCTGAGCCAGCCCCCAAATACACAGGCAGTGTCTATACCAAAGGCATGAGGGAAAATTCGCGGATTTTCCTGCAAAAAAGGTTGATGCCCAAAGATCAATTTTCCAAATCGACCATCATAGGTTTCTGCCCAAAATCTATCAGCTTCTTTTTCTACACCCAGACTTACAAATTTTCCTTCCGGATTGAGAAATCGGGTTTTGGTTATGAGATCTAAGCCTTTGTATTTCTTGGGATCGTGTAAGGAGTACTGATAATCAAATGGAAATGGAAAAGCAATCTGATGACTGATACCGCCATGAATGGCACAAAGGTCCGCCTCTGGAAAATGAATTGAGTAATAAGCTTCCCTCATGCCTGACAATTCCTCTGCGTTCAATTGGGAATAAAGTAAAGGAAATTCCTCTGTTCCTTTCATTTCCTTTTCCTTCCCACTGCCAGTTTCTATATGATTCACATAGCGTAAAAATTTCTCCTCGTGATTTCCCAGCACGAATTTTAAATTACAAATTGAACTCAATTCAAAAAACCGCTTAACTACAGCAGGGGAATCAGGACCTTTGTCAATCAAGTCACCAATAAAGACCAAAGTATCTGATTTACCTGGTGAAAGTCTTTCTAAAAGTTGGTCTAGCTCATGAATGCAACCATGAACGTCTCCAATAAAAATGAGTCTGCTTTTTACCATAACATTATTTTTATCAAAGAGAGATTTAAATGAATACAGAAAAAAGTAATATCCTACACATACTCCCAGGCTGTTTTGTATCCTTGACATTGTTCGCAATACGTTAACAGCTTTTCGTAAAAGGGGTGCGCCCCTAAAGTAGCACTGTCACCAATAATGATCAGCTTTTTTTTCGCCCTTGTCATCGCCACATTCATTCTTCGGCTGTCCTTCAAAAAACCAATTTCCCCCGAATCATTACTTCGTACCAAACTGATGTAGATAATATCGCGCTCCTGTCCCTGAAAAGAATCTATGGTATCTACCGTAATATCTGCATCGGGAAAATGATCAAAGTCCGACTTAATTTGCTCTTGCATATAAATAACCTGCTCCTTGTATGGCGAAATGATGCCAATTTGCAAACCGCTAACAGCGGAACTGTAATATAGCAGTCGATCTAAATGCATCCTAAGAATGGCATATTCATCCGGATTGTAATAACTTTTTGTTTCTGTATTGATGCTTTCTTCATAACCACAACCCGCCGTATCTATAAAACTAATAGGTTCACTATCATAGCCTTCGTTCGTTCCAATCGTCCATTGAGAGACAAAGGAGGCTGCCTTCAATTCATTCTGATAAAATAAAGCATTGGAAAATCCCATGATTTTTTCATTCATTCTATATTGAACCTTTAATAAATCTACCCTGGGTTGTCTTTCGATCATTTTTTCCAATAGCGTTTTACTATATCCCCCCTGTTGGGCCTGCATGCTTTTTACTGTCGGAGGCAATTGAAAAGGATCTCCTGCAAATATGACCCGTTGTGCCTTGCCGATGGCAATCCAACAAGCCGGTTCTAGTGCTTGTGCAGCCTCGTCGATCACTACCGTTTTAAAGGTTTTCTTTTCAATGTATTTGTTCATGGCACTGACCAATGTACAACAGATAACATCTGCCTCCGTTAAAATCTTCTCAATTACATAATCTTCCAGCATTTTTGCATGATGGATTAAACTACGCGCCTCATTTTTTAAGGATTTTTTCTCCTCCCTCTCGCTGGAACCATAGGTTCTGTAATGCCGTTCAGCCTGTTTGTACAATTGAGAGGCTTCAATTTTCATTTTTTTTATCTCTTTGGCTTCGGGTCGACCTTCAAGAATGCCTTCAACCGTGTGTTGTAGTAAGTCTTCATCTACTCTGGAAAGATTTCCAATTCTTACCACAGAAACACCTGCCTGATGCAGTTTTTCAGTAAGAAAATCTACGGCAGTATTGGAGGGGGCGCAAACCAGCACAGGGCTTTCCTTTTTTACGATCTGTTTGATGGCTTCCACTAAGGTAGTTGTTTTTCCTGTACCAGGCGGGCCATGTATGATGGCAACATCAACAGCACCTAAAATATTTTCTATCGCTTTATTTTGAGAATCATTCAAATGGATCTGCTCGGTAATTTGATAATATTCGTTCCATTGGGCAGCTTTGTATCCCAGGAGAATTTCCCTCAATTCCGCGGTTCGGTTTTTTTCCGCCTGCATAACTTGTTTGACAGCTTTAACCATTTCAAGATGTCCTCTTTCGTCAAAGGCTAGTTGAACACCAATTCGGCCCTTTTGCAGCCAATAGGGAATTTCTGTACCATACAAAATGATCTTCATCTTATTTCTGTCTACAAAATGAATGACACCCAGCTCGGGTCTCTGTTGCTCCTGTCCACTCTGTTCGGAAAACAAGCTGACAACCGCACCCGCTCTGAATTTATGTGCCATTTGAACTTGTTGGGTTCTCTCTATCAAAACAAAAGGATGGTCGCCCAGACTCCAGCCCAATTGCTCAATCTGCAGCGGAAACCAACAGGCGCCCTTTTTTATCCGTTCAGAAATAGGGAGTTGTGCTAAAATCTCTTTATACTGACGTATTTCCTCCTCTTTTTCCAATTCCATCAAATGGAGTAATTGCTTTAATTCTTCTACGGCTGTCATGTCTTTTCTTTGCTCTGAAGATACACATTATCGATTTATTCCTATGGAATTGGAACGGATTTTACTTTTAGTTGTATATTTAAAAAATTTTAATCACGAATGTAATCAAGGGATTTCCCATGGCTAAAATTTCAGCTTTTAAACCCGCTCTTCCCCACTTGAATAACATCAGTTCTTTTGATGATTTTTTTGGTACAGCTAAAAAAAAATTTCCCAACTATCTGAAGGAGGGTTTTTATAAGAAACAAGAAAAAGAATCGATTTTTGTTTACCGCATATTAAAGCCGAATCGCAGCCATACGGGAATTATCGCCTGCGCCAGCCTGCTGGATTTTGTTGAGGGTAAAATTAAAAAACATGAAAATACACTGGCGGCCAAAGAGGTTCAAATGGAAGAAATTTTCAGAGAGCGCAATGCAGTCATTAAGCCCGTCTTGTTAACATACCCAAATGTTTTGGAAATTGATGCCTGGATGAATCGAATCACAGCCTCACAGCCTTTTAGCTTTCGAATTCCTTTTGAGGACGAAGAACATTTGTTTTGGGAGATTCAGGATCAGGATTTGATTCAATATGTTAGCCATCTTTTTGCCAAGAAAGTGAAATCAACCTACATTTGCGATGGGCATCACAGAACTGCCACAGCAGAAAAACTCTTTGAGCTGTACGGTAACAAAAAGGAAGAGTCAAATCCCTATAATTATTTGTTGGCGGGATTTTTTGCCGCTAGCGAAGTGGTGATAAATAATTTCAATAGAGCTCTTACCTCTTTGCACGGATTGTCTGCTGAAATTTTTCTCAGTAAGTTAAAAAAATATTTTTTAGTTAGCCCTCAAAACCAAGCCTATCGACCTGTAAAAAGCCATGAAATGGGAATGCAGTTGCAACAGAATTGGTATAAACTGGAACTAAAAAAAGAATATATCCCCCAAGCTGAATCCATATCTGATCGATTGGATGTAAGTATTTTTAATACATATGTACTGCAGGATATTTTGGGAATATCTGATGTAAGAACTGACGAAACAATCAAATATATTGAAGGGACAAAAGGAGTGGCTAGCCTGGAAAAAAAAGGAGAGGCTGATAAATATGGCGCTTCTTTCATACTTTATCCTCTTGCCCTGGAAGACATGATTCAGATTTCTGATCAGATGGGAACCTTGCCCCCTAAGTCAACTTTTATTGAACCAAGAATGAGAAATGGGTTTGTAGCCCAATTATATCAATTATAAATCAAATTCAAATGAAATTCGGAACCAAAGTAATTCATGCAGGTGTCTCACCTGATCCCTTGACAGGAGCTGTTATGACGCCGATCTATCAAACTTCAACCTATGCTCAGGATGGTCCTGGAAATCACAAAGGCTACGAATATGCAAGGACACAAAATCCAACAAGAGATGCCCTCCAAAAAAATTTGGCAGCATTGGAAAACGGAAATTATGCCATCTGCTTTAGTTCTGGAATGGCCGCAACCACCACAGTGATGCAATTATTACAACCCAAAGATGAAGTAATTTCAACCAATGACTTATATGGCGGCTCCTATCGCGTTTTTACCAAAGTTTTCGAAAAATATGGACTAGGCTATCATTTTGTTTCTATGGATCATATCGATGAAATAGAATCAAAAATAAATGAAAACACTAAAATGATTTGGGTGGAAACCCCAACCAACCCGATGTTAAACATCATCGATATCGCAGCAGTTTGTGAACTTGCCCAAAAATATAAGCTTTTGGTATGCGTAGATAATACTTTTGCCTCTCCTTATCTTCAAAATCCACTAGATTTAGGTGCAGATATTGTCTTGCATTCTGCAACCAAATATTTGGGCGGTCACTCGGACGTTGTCCATGGAGCTGTTATTGTAAAAGATAAGGCCCTTGCAGATTCCTTATACTTTTTACAGAATGCCGTGGGTGCCGTTCCCGGACCTCAAGATTGTTTCTTGCTTTTAAGAGGCATAAAAACCCTTCATCTCAGAGTTGAAAGAGCTTGCCAGAATGCAAGAAAAATTGCTGATTTTCTTCAATCACATCCCAAAGTGGACCGTATTTACTATCCAGGTTTTCCAACTCATAAAGGACATCAAATTGCAGCGAAACAAATGAGAGATTTTGGCGCAATGATTTCATTCAGCCTGAAAGATGATACCTTGGAAGCAGCTTCCGAGCTGTTAAAAAAAGTACATTATTTTACCTGCGCAGAATCACTTGGCGGGGTGGAATCTCTCATTGGACACCCTGCTACAATGACCCATGCATCCATACCAAGAGAACAAAGAATGGCAAATGGTTTAACGGATTCGCTCATTAGAATCAGTGTCGGAATAGAGGATGTGGAAGATTTAATTGCAGACCTGAAATTCGCATTAGATTAACCCAAGGATAATGTATTTTTCCGAAATCATAGGTCAAGCGGATCTTATAAGCAAACTAACCCTGTCTACTCGGCAAGGCCTGGTAGCACATGCACAACTTATTATTGGAACCGAAGGATCTCAGGCCCTGGCATTCGCTCTGGCTTATGCACAATATTTGCAATGCGAAAGCCCGGAAGCCCTGGATTCATGTGGTCAGTGCAGAGCTTGTAAAAAGGCAGAAAAGTATATCCATCCAGATATTCATTTTTCATACCCAACGATAGGTACAGGAAAGATTAGCACAGATTTTATACAGGAATGGAGGAAATTATTGCTCGATTCAGGAGCCTGTTTCAACATGTTTTTTTGGTTGAGTCGAATGGGTGCGGAAAACCAGCAAGGGAATATTAACAAAAATGAGTGTCACGATATCATCAGAAAATTTTACCTGACAAAAGTGGAGGGTAAAAGAAAAATTCTCATTATGTGGCTCCCGGAATTTTTGGAAAAGGAAGGTAATCGATTGTTAAAATTAATCGAAGAGCCTGAGCCTGATACTGTTTTTTTGTTGGTAACCGAACGTCCTGAAAAGGTCTTGAATACTATTTTGTCACGTTGCCAACAAGTAAAATTAAAAACAACTGATGATCAAACCATAGCCGATTTTTTACAAAATAAATTTCAACTGTCAAGAGAAAAAGCATTGCCCATAGCATATCTTGCTCAAAATAATCTGTTGAAAGCCATACAGTTATTAGACCTGAATCAAAACAATGATACGAATGTCCAATTATTTGGAGATTGGATGAGAGCGGTCTATGTGGCAAAAGATACAATCTTCCAGTATGTTGAATTTTTAAGTTCAGGCAAAAATCTAACAGATGATAAAAAATCCATTTCACCCTTTGGAAGAAAAGAACAGATCTCGCTTTTACAGTATGCCTTATTTTTTTTTAGCGAAATGCATCGGCTGAATTATCTGGGAATAGAAAATTCTAAATTGAATGCTGTTGAATTGAAAACAGCGCAAGGCTTAAATAAAATCATTCAAGCAGAAGATTTTGTTCAAATTACCCAGTGGGTAAATGAAGCCATATATAAGATAGAGAGAAATGCAAATCCCAAACCCATGTGGATGAGCCTGTCTTTAAAAATTAACAAAATATTAAAAAAGGTATAAACTGTAATTTGACAACACAAAAAACTAATATTTATTTAAATGATAAAATATTGTTCTTTGTTTTGGCTAAATAAACTAAAAAACAAACATTTAATTTTGTTCAATTTATTTTATTTGATATAGGGCTATATGCTTTTTTGAAACTTTTCATATTTTTGTGCGTAGAATTCATCATCGTTTCACGCAAAACAAACCTATGAGAAGAACCTTTACACCTCAACTTGTTTTTTTTACCTTTTTTATCCTTTTACAACCAGTTTTACTTTTATCTCAGTCTAAAAAGGCTGTAGAAAAAGAGAACAGCGTTTTAGCAGTTGACTTTTACGGCAATGAGGATCTGGAAAAATGGAACCAACCTGATCCAAAAAAGCCTGAACATCAAATGGTATCATTCAATCCAACAGGTAAATTAGAATTAAATTCTATTATTCTGGTTGATGATCAATCAAAAAAGGAAACGAAACTCTCAAAAGAAAATAATCAGTGGATTGATCCACAAAATCTTTTGATCTATACCCAAAATCAACAAACACAGGAATGGTCTGTTGTTGGATTTCAAGTTCATGAAAATAACATCCTGTTGAATTGTAATACTTGTGATCATAACAAGTTTCGTTTGGTAGCTTCTACCCAACATCAATGGATTTTAGAGACGGAAAATCCAGATGAAGGAGAAAAACAAATTTTTAGATTGATTTTTTCAAAATAATCTCAACAAACTATGAATTTCAATAGAATTTTATTGGGCTTCTTTTGCTCAATACTTTATACAAGTGCTTTTGCTCAAAATGCTAATATAAGTTATGAGGTGCGTGTTTCAAGTATTCAAGGTACGGAGGGTAGTTCCGTAAGTGGTGCCTCATGTTGGGAATTAGGAGACGATGAATACTCAGCTAACATAAGAATAGACGGCCCTGCAGTAGGTACAAATTTCTGTATGACCTGTAATGCAGGAGCTGGTTGCACATTCGGTGGCGGTACTGTCTTGGCAACAGTAAGTAATGTTACAACAACCAGTTTTAGTGTTATCTATGATTTATTTGAAGATGACGGCGGAGCAAGGTGTACCTGGAATTCCGGAGATGACTGTCGCGCCCTAGGATCCTATGGTGTTAATGTGTTGTCTGTTAGTCCGGCCCTTTTAAATGCATACAATGGTTATACTGATGTACAGGTTTATAATTCTGGGTCATCAACCTGGAATATAAGATTAAATTGTAGTTGGAGATACGCTGGCACAGCGACCTCTATTACGCCAACTTGTTCAGCTCAAAACATAACCTATACTTCGGGAAATGTAAGATCCAATGCAGTTTATCTAACCGCAGGCAGAACTTATCGTTTTGAATTTACTTCAGGAGCAGATACTTACCTAAGATTGTATGGTTCTGATGGATATACTATCGTCGCCTCAAACGATGATTTTAACGGACTTCTATCCAGAATTGCCTACACCCCTACAGCTAGCGGCTGGTATTATATCGAAGGATCAGACTATACGAGAGCCAATCTCAGCGTGAATTCAAATTTACAGTATGAAGATATTACGCCCGCTCCGGGTAATCCTGCCGTTTTTGGAAATAATAGTTGGATATCCTATGTTTACTCTGGAGGTGGACTCGATTTGAATGGGGAGTATTCCGGATTTTACACTATGTCAACACTTAATTTTGTCGCCACTAATTATTATTCTTCTAACGGCACTCCCTCCGAAGCCCCTGGTTGGCAAGGATGTTATGTTTCAGTAGATAATCATGTGGTTGTGAGTAAAAGAATTGGCTTTCCCTGCGGAAATTATTCAATTGACATTCCCAATCATGATGACGATGTACGCCTCTATGTAAATGGAGTTCAAGTATATCAGTTTATTGG
>CAZNNX010000126.1:0-8263 GCA_964574485.1 uncultured Saprospiraceae bacterium
GGCTGTTCTACCACTGCAACTGTTACAATCACTCAACCAGCTGAACTTGTAATAACAAGCTCAAATATTGTCCAACCTTCTTGCGGAAACTCAAACGGAAGTTTTGATATCACTGCTACAGGAGGAACTGCACCTTATACCTATACCATTAATGGTTTAGGTGTAACTAACACTCAAATCCAAGGTTTACCTAATGGTGTATATACTGTTGGTGTACAAGATGCAAATGGTTGTCAGTCAACCACAGTAGTTACTTTAAATGGTAGTTCAACATTCACTATTAGAACTACATCAACCAATGTAACTTGTAATGGCGCTTGTGATGGTTTTGCCAATGTAAGTTCAACTACTACAAATCTTAGTTATGTTTGGTCTAACGGTCAAACAGGAGATTTGGCAGCAAATCTCTGTGCTGGTACTTATACTGTGAGTGCAACAGATGCTGCAGGTTGTCAGGTAACTTCAACTGTTTTGATTACTGAACCAGGTGCCATTCAATTGTCTTTGGCTACATCAACAGATGAAACTTGTGCGGGGAATGACGGTACGGCCACTGTTGCTGTAACTGGTGGTTCTGCTCCTTATACCTTTAACTTGGCTTCAGTTAGTAATGGAACTGTTGTATCTAGCAACACAGGAGTATTCACAGGTTTAAATGCTGGATATTATGCATTTAATGTTACTGATGCTAATGGTTGTAACGAACAGTGTTTGGGTACATTCCAGATCAATTACAACTGTAACACAACAGGTAATTTAACCAATAACACAAATCAAAACATTACATCTAATTATTTGATGGTTAACCCTGTTGAAACTCAAAGTATTGCCCAGATCAAATATTTTGCTAACAATCAAATGAGAGTAAACATTCAAATAATTGATCAAAACAGCAAGCAAATAACTCAGTTTAAAGATGTTACCAATAAAGGTAATATTGAATTGAATGCTACAACATGGAACAAGGGAACTTATTTTGTAATTTTATCAGACCTGAGTGGTAAAGTAATTTCCACTTCAAGATTGGTCAAGAAATAAATTCAAAGAGAGGTAGAAGGCTTTCAACCAGTCTTCTACCTTTAACAAAATAATCCAATCTATAATGAAATTTAATTTCAATATTTTATTCATCTTTCTCTTTATAAGCCTGTTTATTGGCTCATTACAGGAGTTAAAGGCCACACACGCAATGGGTGCTGACCTTACCTACTCTTGCCTGGGCAATAATCAGTATAGAATCAGATTGCAATTTTACAGAGATTGTAACGGTATCAATGCTTCGGCTACCGAAACCGTTCAACTCAGTGCCGTTGGCTGTACTAATCTCAGTTTAACCCTAAATCAAATCAGTGTTACAGAAATAACTCCTTCATGCCCTGGCATTGTTGGAACAGCCTGTAATAATGGGGGTGGCCAATTTGGAATTCAATTTTTTGTTTATGAGGGAATTATTACTTTACCCAGCAACTGTTCTAATTGGACTATCAACTGGACCCTTTGCTGTCGTAATAATGCAATTACTACCTTGAGTAGTCCTGGAAGTAATTCAATGACACTTAGAAGTTCCATTAATTCAGCTATTTGCAATAATTCGCCTACTTTTTCAAATAACCCTACCCCATTTGTTTGTAACAACCAAGCTGTTTTTTACAATCATGGGGCAACTGACATTGATGGCGATCAACTTCGATACACACTTACACCCTGTTTAAATACAGGTACTGCACCAGTAAGCTATGCCGCTGGCTATAGCGCAACCACACCACTTACAACAAGTACAGGTTTAACTATAGACTCTACAACAGGGGCGATCAATTTTACTCCTTCTGCTGTTCAGATTGGAGTCATTTGCGTTAAGGTTGAAGAGTTTAGAAACGGCCAAAAAATTGGTGAGGTTGTAAGAGACATTCAGTTTACTGTTGTGAATTGCACCAATATGATGCCAACCTTGAGCGGTATTAATGGGTCAAACCTTTATGCTGATACAATTACTATCGGTCAGCAGTACTGTTTTAATGTATTTTCCAATGATCCTGATTCAGGACAGGTACTTACATTAACTTACAACAACGCTATCAACAATGGTAGTTTTTCCAGCGCAGGAAACCCATTGCCTACCGGAGTATTTTGTTGGACTCCTACCTTGGCGGATACTGGATGGAACAGCTTTACGATTCAGGTTATGGATAATTATTGTCCAATTGTCGGTCAAAACACCTATACCTATTCCCTTTTCGTACCTACACCTCCTACAAATCCAATTTGTAACGGCTTAGCTGTATCCGTAGTTTCCTCAGGTAATTTACTATGTACCAACAATGATGGAAATGCTGTTGTTTTAGCTTCAGGTGGTGTAGAGCCCTACACTTATTCACTTATTTTATGGGGCAATAATACTGTTTTCAGTAATCAAAGCGGCATTTTTAATAATTTACCGGCAGGCAATTACTCCATTTTTGTTTATGACAGTTTGGGATGTACATCTACCTGTATCAATCAAAGTCTAAACATCCAGGGTCAAACCAACCCGCTTACATCTTCTGCCATCTCAACAAATTCCAGATGTGCTGCAGGCCCTAATGCGGGGGGATCAATTACCATAACAGCAAATGGTGGTCAGGCTCCCTATCAATATTCTATTGGTAATGGATTTAGCTCAAGTAACACATTTTCTAATCTCGCAGCAGGAATCTATCAGGCTGTAGTAATTGATGCCAATGGTTGTTCGTCTGTAAATACAGTGACAATTACCTTTCCAGCCCCTATCAATATTGCTTTCTCTAATATCATTCAACCTACCTGTGGAAGATTGAACGGAAGAATTAGATTTATAGCAAGCGGTGGTTTGGCCCCCTACACTTATACTTTAAATGGTGTAGCAGTAACAAACAACACGGCTACTGGTTTGGGTAACGGGATTTATATTGTTGTTGCAACAGATGCCAATGGATGTCAAGGTACTGCTTCCTATACCCTCAATGGAAATACTTTCACTTTGAGTCAAATAGTTACAAATGTAACCTGTAATGGTGATTGCGATGGTAGAATTCTATTGAATTCAACCAATCCGGTTAGCTACCTTTGGAATACAGGATCTTCTGCCAATCCATTAGTAAACCTTTGCGCGGGCACTTACACTGTCACTGCCAATAATGGCAACGGTTGCGTGCAGACCAGAAGCATTCGTGTTACCCAGCCTGCAGTTGTCACGGTTAGATTGGCCAGTACAACTGATGAGGGCTGTATTCGCAATAATGGTACTGCAACACTTACCGCTACAGGTGGTACTGCACCTTATATCTTTAGTATTACCAATACAGGTACTGGAGCTACTTATTTTAGTACTACCGGACAATTTACCGGACTTGCCGCAGGCATTTACAGATATTCTGCTACTGATGTAAGAGGTTGCTCGCCTTCTACGATCAGACAATTCCGTATTCGTTATGTGTGTACAGGTAATTTGCAAGCACAGCCAAATGAGACAAATCAGTCTTCTCGTAATTTGATAAGCGCCAGTCCAAATCCTGCGAAAAATGTTACTGAAATATCCTATCTATCAGAAACTGACAGTCAGGTTAAAATAAGTTTGGTTGATTTAAATGGTAAACCAATAAAATGGTACTCACAATTACCGGCAGAAGGAAGACTTAGTTTAGAGATTGCTGATCTTACTCCAAGTACTTACTTTGTATTAATGCAAAGCTTAGACGGAAAAGTGTTAAGCAGTGCTAAATTGGTTATCATTAGATAATTATTCATAAAATTATTTTCTAAAGGCTCCTTAGGGAGCCTTTAGTTTTTTATTTTTGTAAGATGGGACAATTATACTTTTGTGAAAATTTAGATTCAGATCTACTCACTATAGAGGGGGATGAATTCAGACATCTGGCTCAAGTGATGAGGATACAAAAAGGTGCACAGGTGCACCTAATCAATGGAAAGGGTCTATTGGTAATAGCTGAAGTAATTCAAACAGATAAAAAATCTATTCAATTGAAGCCTATAGCTCGGGAAAGCGTTCAAAAAAAATGGAATTTTAACTTAACATTGGCATTCGTTCCTACGAAAAACAATGAAAGAAACGAATGGTTGATAGAAAAAATAGTAGAGATTGGTGTTGATCAGATTCTCCCGATTCAATCCAAACACATGGAACTAAAATTCTGGAAACCAGACAGGATAGAAAAAATTATCAAATCTGCGGTAAAGCAATCACAAAAGGTAATACTACCCCAACTTCAACCCATTCAACCTTTTAAGGCAATTTTACCAATGCATTTCGATTATAAACTCATAGCTCATTGCAACAAAGGAAATCAAAAATTTATTACAGAAACTCTTCCAAAGAATTTAGAACAAAATAATATTCTCATCTGTATTGGACCTGAAGGAGATTTTTCAGAACAAGAAATTAGTCTGGCTATAGAAAATCAATATATGGAAATTCATTTGGGAGATAGCAGATTAAGAGCTGAAACCGCCTGTGTTTTTACAACATCAATAATTCATAGCCTAGCATATAGGTAGAACTCTTAGGCCTAAGCCAAATTCGTAATTTAATTTATTACGTAATTTACTCACAAGAATCATATTTGTAACAGCGATTTTTGTTACAAATTATTCTTTTATGGTAAGTCCGTGGATTCATTTCTTTACACATTTTGAAGAAATTAAAAAGTTTAGACAATTCATTTTTTTGAGGAGAAAAAAAAGAATACGTCTGAACTTAAAAAACAATCTAGAAAAAATTGAATTCTACTATTTAACCTCTGCGAGCGCAGATAAAATTGAAATTCAAGATCAAAAACAACCATCATTATTTATTCGTTTTTTATTAAAACAAGATCCTCAAATCGGTTTGCCTGATTCTTTCCTCTGATTTTAAAATCTTATACAACTAACTTAAGCCTAAATTTTGAAAAACAGATCAAATACGTTAGTTTTGGGTTATTAATAGAATCATAAAAAGAATCTAGATGAATTTACATGAATATCAAGCCAAAGAGTTATTAAGCAGATTTGGAGTTCCGATCCAAAGGGGTGTATTAATTGAAGACAAAGCAAATGTTGAGCAAGCTTTTGCTAAGTTGCAAAGTGAAACCGGCACCCAGTGGTGTGTAGTTAAAGCTCAGATCCATGCGGGAGGAAGAGGAAAAGGAGGTGGAGTTAAACTTGCTAAGAATTTAGATGATGCAAAACTTCATGTTAATAACATTCTAGGAATGATGTTAAAAACACCTCAAACGCCAGGTGGAATGGAGGGTCCGGGGAAACTAGTTCGCAAAGTATTAATTACAGAAGACGTGTACTATCCACACCCCGTTACTGGCACCATGGATACAAAGGAATTCTACATGAGTATTCTTTTAGATCGATCTAAGGAATGCAATGTAATTATCTATTCTACTGAGGGCGGAATGGACATTGAAAAAGTAGCAGAAGAAACACCTCATCTTGTACATAAAGAATATGTGCACCCGCATTTGGGTTTACAGGCCAATCAAGCGCGTAAAATTGCCTTCAACTTAGGTCTTTCAGGTGATGCTTATAAAAGTATGGTTTCCTTTGTCAGCAAACTATATAATGCTTATCTAAGTTCAGATGCCAGTTTGGTTGAAATCAATCCTTGCTTGAAAACTTCTGACAATAAAATCATAGCAGCAGATTCAAAAGTATCTTTGGATGAAAATGCCTTGTACAGACATGCTGACCTTGAAAGTTGGAATGACGAGCATGAGGAAGATCCTACTGAAGTTGAAGCCAAAAGTTTTGGACTTAATTTTGTAAAATTAGATGGCAATGTAGGATGTATGGTGAATGGTGCAGGTTTAGCCATGGCAACTATGGATATAATACAACTTTCTGGTGGAAAACCAGCTAATTTCCTCGATGTTGGAGGTACAGCTGATGCACAACGTGTTGAAAATGCCTTCAGAATTATTCTCAAAGACCCTAATGTTACTGCGATTTTAATCAATGTCTTTGGTGGTATAGTTCGTTGCGAAAGAATTGCACAAGGTGTGGTTGATGCTTACAAGAACATAGGAAATATACACATTCCCATTGTAGTTCGTCTTCAAGGTAATGGCGCTGAAGTTGCGAAAAAATTAATTGATGATTCCGGACTAGATGTCCACTCTGCCGTTACTTTACAGGAAGCTGCAGATTTGGTTAATAAGGTTTTAAACTAAAATAATCACCCTCTTCGGAGGGTTTTTTTATGGTTGTATTTGGAATAATAGTTGGTAGTATATTTTCGATAGCAGCACTAGTTTACCTGGTGAAGAAATTAGCTGTTGGTGAAAAAGAAGAGAGCTATGATGGTTTCTTACAAATGGATGCAGGACAAGACTCTACTCCTATTCTATTGGAATTACCTCTCATACAAAGGATAAGAAATGCCTTATTTCTAACTGAAAAATCATTAGAACAATGCATAAAAAAAATGGATGAAACCTGGAAATATCAATACGAATTGACCGAAAAAACAGGTAAAATCAGCCATATACTTCTGAAAGAAAAAACTTTTTATCTGGAGATTACGCACCCTGTCAAAAAGGAAAGCAAATATGTTTATGAGAGAGATTTAAACAAGGCTTTATCAAGTGAAAAGCTGGTTGAGATTCAAAGTATAGTGACTGCTTATCAATTGCAAAACTTTCAGATATTTGAGCAATATAATTTTTTACTGGAATTACATGAAAAACAAAAAGAGCAATTGATACAAATCGAAGGTTTGGAAAAAGAACGCATTTTAGAACAGGAACTTTCCATGCATAAAAACAGAATTCAAAGTTTAGATATTCACAGAGATATGGCATTTGCAGCATACAAAGGAACCAATGAATATGAAGACATTAAAACAGCCTTTGAACACCAAATGGAATGTCTATCCATTTATCAAAATCTCAGTTCATCAGAAAGTATTTTGAATAAAGAGCAAATACATGAGCTAAAAAATTTACTCAACAATAAAGGCTAACATTTCTGTTAGCCTTTATTTATTTTCAACTGAATATTTTAGTATTCGTCTTCTCCATATTTGGAAGATTTGTTACCGTAAGAGTTATTACCATATCCACCACCTCTGCTATTACCGCCACCAAAACTCTTACCTCCGCCGCTACCGCCGCGATTATTGTTTCCATAACCACTACCGCCACCGCGATTGAAGCCGCCACCGCCTCTGTTTCCACCACCACCATAAGGTTTTCTATCAGACTTCTGATAATCATCTTTTGGTTTAGCTTCTTTCACAACGATAGTTCTTTCCATAAACTCTGTTTGATCCAAAGCATCGATAGCTGCTTGTGCTTCAGCATCACTTGACATTTCTACAAAGCCAAAACCTTTTGACTTTCCAGATTGGTGATCCATAATAACTTTGGCAGATTCAACAGTGCCAAACTGTTCAAAAAGCGCCTGTAATTCCTCAGAAGAAGTGCTGAAGTTCAGTTTCGCTACGAAAATGTTCATAAATAATAAATTAAAAAATAAAAAATAAAAAATACTCGATTTAGAATAAGCGAAAACTGACTAATTAAGAATTAAAAAGAGTGGCAGCTTTTCCAAATATCAAACAATATAAGCTTAATAATTCATTTAGAAAACTTTATTTCACTAAACTTAGCACTCTTGCTTAATTTTTAAATACGTAAAATATGTCATTGCATTATCCATTTCAGCTTTTTCCAAAAAAATTTGGTTCTCAAAATCAATGGTTCCTCCCAGACTAATTTGATCAATATGTAAATTAGTATGGGAAAGTAATAGTTTAAAATCTATGAGACTGTAGGTTCGTAAAGACTGAAAATAGGAATCTTTTTGACCTGATTCTAGGTACCAATAATCCAAAAATCTAAATTGTTCCGCATCAAAATCAAAGGCTCTATAAATTCCTTCCCCTACTTCCATTGAAAATCCTTTGGCTCTTATAAAAAAGGAAGGATTACCTACTTCAATGATAGCGGTAGCCTGAGGTTTCATCCAGTTTGAAATACGATCTAATAATCTGATCTGATCATCATCTGAACCGATTCCAAAGCTATCAAAATACAATACAAAATCAAATTTTTCCTCTAATTCGATCTCATAAAAATCAGCACAAATAATATGTATCGAAGACCCTTCTCTAGCTTCGGATAAAGATGTTGCATGTTCACATGATTTTTCCAAAAGCTCAACCATGGTTACATCAAAACCGAGGGAGGCAAGAGCCAAAGCAGTTAGATAAAATAGTTGACAGAATTTAAATAGACTG
>CAZNNX010000126.1:8273-8686 GCA_964574485.1 uncultured Saprospiraceae bacterium
CACCCGCTCCCCCTAATTCCAATATTTTTTTACCCTTACAGAGGCCCGCTAACTCTTGAACCATCCATGCTCTTCTGTAGTGTTGCTCTTCGATTGGTCCGAGATAGGCCTGCAGCCATTCATTTTGTTTTTCGTAGAAGTCTTTTACCCAAAGCATTATACTGTTTTACGCTTAGACGTGCAAAGCTCTGTTGTCAGTTGCAGCCAGTGCCGCCTCTTTAATTGCTTCAGTAAAAGTAGGATGCGGGTGAGAATATCTGGACATATCTTCTGCTGAAGCTCTAAACTCCATAGCCGTAACTGCTTCAATAATTAAATCGGCACACCTTGCACCTATCATATGAACACCAAGCACTTCGTCTGTATCCTTATGGGCCAAATTTTCACAAAACCATCTGTATCGGCACTAGCTC
>CAZNNX010000127.1:0-4067 GCA_964574485.1 uncultured Saprospiraceae bacterium
AAACAATCGAATTATGCCTCCTTGGCCACCGGATGATAGTTATCAAGACTATTCTCACAAACGCAGTCTTACGGCAACAGAAATAACTAAAATCAATGCTTGGGTGAACGCTGGCGCACCTGAGGGTAACGCAAGTCAGACACCGCCCGCACCCAGCTATAACCAAGGATCTTTTTTGCCAAATCCTGATTTGGTTTTGCGTGCACCGGTTTACACAAGTAACGCGCAACCCGGAAGAGATGATTATGTTTGTTTTGCCATTCCTGCAGGCATCGCTACGAATAAAAAAATCAAAGCTATCGAGGTTGTCCCTGGAAATCAATCTATTGTTCACCATTGTTTGGTTTATGCCAACTTAGCTGGTACCTATACCACCAATACAAGCGGAACCTGCTCTGGACCCTCAAGTGATCCGCTCATTGCAGGATATGCTCCCGGAGAATTTCCAACTATTTTCCCTAATAACCAACAGGTGAAAATGGGATTTGAAATTACCCCAACTACCAAATTAGTATTGGCAATGCATTATCCACAGGGCAGTCAGGGACAAATTGATTCAACAAAAATTCATTTGTTTTTTTACGATGATACAGTTACGAATGTTCGTACTGTAAGTGCTGCACCGGCTTTGAATAATACTTCCTTCTGTATCAATGCAAATACAGTGGGTACAGTATCAGCAACCTTTCCACCTTCTTCGCCACTACCTATTGATTTAACCTTGATCAGTGTATTTCCTCATGCGCACTTATTGGGGCAGGATTTTACAGTGTATGGCTTAAAATTAAATGGTGACACCATTCCATTAATCAGAATTCCCAGATGGGACTTCAACTGGCAAGGATTTTACCTTTTTAAAAATCCAATAAAAATGCCGGTTGGCAGCCGACTTTTTGGAAGAGCTAGGTATGATAATACTACAAATAATCCTTTTAATCCGAATAATCCACCACAAAATGTTTGTTTTGGATTGAATACAACAGATGAAATGTTTTTGGTTTATTTCCAATACTTAAATTATCAGGCAGGGGATGAAAATCTGGATTTAGAATCAATGACACAGCCCCCAAGCACGCCCACAAATGTTTATGAGGAAGCTATTGGCAAAAACTATTTATTAGCATATCCGAATCCATTTACGCAGGAATTAAGCATTGAATACTACGTAGAAAAAGAGGAGGAGGTCAGTATATCAATTTATGACATACATGGTAGATTTGTAAAACGTCTTATTAGTTCGGAATTACAAAGAGGAAACCAAAGAATTATTTGGAAAGGTGATTCTGAACTAGGGAATACGCTTGAATCGGGAATGTATGTGATTCAACTGCTTGTAGGTAATGAAATTACCACGCAAAAGGCTTTATTACAAAGATAGTCACAAATAAATATTACTTTTACAAAGCCTTTCCAAACGAAAGGCTTTGTTTTTTATGAGTGGTGTTTATCTGCATATCCCATTTTGCAAAAAAGCTTGTCATTATTGTAATTTTCATTTTTCAACTTCTCTTTCTTCAAAAAGTTCTCTTTTGAATGCAATGTATCAGGAATTGGAAGAAAGAAAAAGTGAATTGATTTCTGCTCATATCACCTCAATTTATTTTGGTGGTGGTACACCTAGTTTATTAAACATGGCGGAGTTGAATCATTTTTTTGATATTCTTTCCAAAAATTTTAATTGGGTGGATGATATAGAAATTACACTTGAGGCTAATCCTGATGATTTAGATTTTGATTATGTAGCTGATCTAAAACGATTTACACCCATAAATAGAATTAGTGTTGGAGTTCAATCTTTTGTTGAGGCTGAATTGCAATATATGAATCGCTCACATACTGCTTTTCAGTCAGAGCAGGCTATTGAAAATTTATTTCGGGCTGGTTTTCAAAATATTTCTGCAGATTTGATATACGGATGTCCCCAATCATCTAATGATTCCTGGTTTCAGCAAATTGAAAAAATTCACAGTCTTGGTGTGGAACATTTATCTTGCTATGCACTCACAGTTGAACCCAAAACAGCCCTTTTTGATTTTATAGCAAAAAACAAATGTGCTGTACCCATTGAAGATCAAGCCTTAGATCAATTTTTAATACTACAGGAAGCCTGTAATCAGTTTGGTTATGATGCGTATGAAATTTCTAACTATTGTAAAAATGAAAAATATGCCAAGCATAACACTTCTTACTGGAAAGCTGTTCCTTATTTAGGTATCGGGCCCTCTGCCCACTCTTTTGATGGAAAATCCAGGTCTTGGAATATTGCCAATAATGCATTGTATATTCAAAGGGTTAAACAAGGGCTACCTTATTCTGATCAGGAGATATTAACTGAAAAAGATCTTTTGAATGAATGGATAATGACCGGATTAAGAACAAAATGGGGGATCCAAGAATCAACTCTCCTGCAAAAATGGAATAGTTTAAAAGCCGCAGAAATGGAGGATATTTACAGAATGCAATTGCAAAAAGGGTATTTGATGATAGATGAAAATAGAAATGTTATCATTCCAATGAGGCATAAATTTATTTCAGACCAAATCATTTCAGATCTATTTTTAGTATGATTGACATATTTATTTTAACAGAGGATCGATATATTGATCCACCCATCCTTACTCCCTATATAGCTCAAATATTAGAAGAGGAGCAAATTTTGGCAGAAGAATTAAAGAATTATAAGCTTAGCTCACAAAGAGTTTCATGGTCAGATCCACAAGTAAATTGGGAATCTGCTAAAGCAGCTATTTTTAGAACTACCTGGGATTATTTCGATCGTTTTAGTGCGTTTAAGGAATGGCTACAAGGTGTAAATTCAAAGCTACACTTGTTAAACTCTTTTAAGTTGATTGAATTGAATCTAAACAAGAAATATCTTTTTAATCTTGAGAAGCAAGGCTTGCCAATTGTTCCAGGAATTTTTTTGAATCAAGGAGACAGGAGAACTTTACAAGAACATTTATCAGGTGTAACCTGGAAAGAATTTGTTTTGAAACCTGCTGTTTCGGGTGCGGGTCGACATACATATCGTTTTCGAGATCCCAAGGAAGTTGAATCTGTTTTTTATGAATTGATTCAGGAAGAGGACTTGATCATACAAGAGTTTCAAGAGCAGATTCTTAGTTTTGGTGAAATTTCATTGATTTTGATAGGGAGAAATTATTCACATGCTGTTTTGAAAAAGGCTAAAGAGGGAGAATTCAGGGTTCAAGATGATTTTGGTGGATCAGTTCATCCATTTAAAGCCGGGGAGGAAGAAATTAAAATTGCAGAACAGGCAATAAGTTATTTGCCTGAAATACCATTATATGCTCGGGTGGATATGGTGAAAACCAACAGTAATTGTTGGGCGATATCTGAATTGGAAATGATTGAACCTGAACTTTGGTTTAGATTTCATAGACCAGCTGCCCAAAAACTCGCCGCATTGATTCGGGATAAGATAGGAGTTTAGTTTGTATTTATTTCTTAAAAACAAAATAGACAGCCAGCACCAAGAAAACAAAACCTATCAGATGATTCCATTTAAAGGTTTCTGTTTTAAAAAATAATATGGTGAAAATCATGAAAATCAGTAACGTTATCACTTCCTGAAGCACTTTTAACTCTATCAAAGTAAATGGACCACCGTTTCCCTTGAATCCAATTTTGTTAGCTGGTATCATAAAACAATATTCAAACAATGCGATAACCCAACTAATTAAAATAATCAGAATGAGAGGGGAAGATTCAAACCATTTAAATTCTTTGAATTTTAAATGACCATACCAGGCAAAGGTCATAAATATGTTACTGCAAATAAGTAAGAGAATAGTGTATAAGGCTTTCATGGAATTTTAAATAAAAAATAAATAAGAATCACGCAAAGAAAAGAAGAAAGGCAAAGATCTCAAAATGGATGATTCAGTAATTCTTTGTAGCCTTCTTAGCGAAAGACTTAGCGCACTCTGCGAGAAATAAAAAATTAAATCAAATCATATTCACGCAAAGAAAAGAAGAAAGGCAAAGATCGCAAAATGGATGATTCAGTAATTCTTTGTAGCCTTCTTAGCGAAAGACTTAGCGCA
>CAZNNX010000127.1:4167-6025 GCA_964574485.1 uncultured Saprospiraceae bacterium
CTCTGCGAGAAATAAAAAAAGTAGCTAAATGAAATTTATAAATTATTTACTATTCTATGAATACCTTCTTTTAAATATTTAGTGTTGAAATTTATTAGCAATGCCAGTTTTTTATCTGACAGTTTTAAATAGGTCAAAGTTTGTGCAAAGTGAACAGGAGCTAAATTTTCAACCGATTTAATCTCAACAATTACTTTATCTTCAACCAGCATATCTATTCGATATCCTACATCTAATTTTACTTCTTTATATACTAAAGGTTTAGGAATCTGAGTTTCTATTTTTAACCCAAGATTACTCAAATCATAGGCTAAAGTTGACTCATAAACAGATTCTAATAGACCAGGACCTAGTGCAGAGTGTAATTCTAAAGCAGCACCTATAATTTTGTAAGAAATATCATTTTCTGTCATAAAATTAGAATAACTAATCACTTCACCACCGATCCATTCCCAACCATTTCATTTGGCTGTACCAAAAATAGTTTCCCTTCTACAGTTTCAGCAGTGAGAATCATACCATGGGATTCTATTCCGGCTAATTTTTTTGGTTTTAGATTGGCAACAACCACGACTTGTTTTTGCAATAACTCTTCAGGAGCATAATGTTCTGCAATCCCGGAAACAATACAACGGGTTTCTGTTCCCAAATTCACGGACAACTGGAGTAATCTGTCCTTTTTTGGAACCCTTTCGGCTGTCTCAATCGTACCTACCCTCAATTCCAGTTTAGCGAAATCATCATACTCAATTGCTTCTTTTGCTTCCATTTTTGCATTGTTTTTTTGAACTTGTTCAGCAGCTTTTTCTTCCGCTTCAAATTTTTTAATAAGTTCTGCCAAGGAAGCTTTTTCTTTATCGATTAAAGCCTGCCACTGAGGTTCTTTTTTGTTTTGAATCTTGGCAAAAAGAATTTCAGGTGCTTCTATGGAAGATCCTGATGGTATGATAGATTCAGCATTTCTAATTTTTTCAAAAATCAAATTGAAATCACCGTTTTTACTTTTATCCATTCCTAACAGGGCTCTCATTTTTACAGCAATGAAAGGTAAAAATGGTTCTATGGATACTGCAGCGATTGCTGCGATTTGTAATCCCAATGCCAATACAGCACTAACCTCTGGAGCATCAGGCTGATCTTTAGCCATTTTCCATGGGGCATTGCTTTGGAACATGGCATTGCCTATTCTTGAAATTTCCAGGACATTATTGATGGCATTTTTAAACTCAAAGGCAAGAATGTCTTTTTCTAATTGTTCGAGAAGAGGATTGAGTTTTTGAATACAAAAATCATCATAGTTTGTCTCTTCTTCTTCGGTAATCCCTTTGATAGTTAGTTTTTTATCAAATGTGGGAGCCTTTCCCTCACTATATTTTTGAATAAAACTCAAAACTCTGTTGAAAAAATTTCCAAGATTGTCCGCCAGTTCATTATCATGTAAGGCAACAAACTCATCCCATTTAAAATCGCCGTCTTTATTTTCTGGCATCGTACGTATCAAAGCATATCGCAAGGCATCTTCCTTGTTTGGAAATGCTGCAAAATCGATCAGATATTGATGTTGTTCAATCACCCAACCTTTGGATTTTGAAAATTTACGTCCTTCCAGATTCAAAAATTGATTGGCTGGAACATTGACAGGAAGAGCGAATTCTCCGTGAGCTTTAAGCATAGAAGGAAATACTATACAATGGAATACGATATTATCTTTTCCGATAAAATGAACCAATTCAACATTGTCACCCTTCCAATATTCTTCCCAATTTTTATTGTGGTCTTCAGCCCATTGTTTAGTCGCGGAGATGTATCCAATAGGTGCATCAAACCAAACATAGAGTACTTTCCCATTGGCAGAATC
>CAZNNX010000127.1:6035-8659 GCA_964574485.1 uncultured Saprospiraceae bacterium
GTGTAATCCTCCTTCAATCCAGGATTGACACTGCCCTATAACATGTTTTCTCCAATTGTCGGGAGTATGATGAAATTTACTGTTTAACATTCCTGTTTCAATCCAGTTTTTTAGATCCTCTCCATGTTTTTGCAATTGAAAATACCAATGTTTCGTGGGTTGTAAAACAGGAGTCTTCCCGCTTAATGTAGATCGTGGATTGATAAGTTCGGTAGGAGAGAGAGCCGAGCCACATTTTTCACATTGATCACCGTAAGCTTCATCATAGCTACATTTGGGACAGGTACCGACAATATATCGATCGGCTAAAAATTGATTGTAAGATTCATCATAATACTGTTCACTTATTTGCTCTTCAAAATCTTCTCCTTTTTCTAATAGTTTTAAAAAAAAATCCTGAGCAGTTTTATGATGTAAGGGATCACTCGTTCTGTGATAGATATCAAAGGAGATACCTAGTTTTTCAAAAGTATCTTTGTTTAGTTGGTGATAAGTGTCTATGATATCCTGAGGACTTCTGTTCTCCTTTTTTGCACGTATTGTTATTGCAGCGCCGTGTTCATCAGATCCGCAGACAAAAACCAAATCTTTATTTTGTAAGCGTAAAAAACGCGCATATATATCAGCCGGTAGGTAGGCACCTGCGAGATGTCCTAAATGCAAGGGACCATTAGCATAAGGTAATGCTGCAGTAATGGTATATTTTTTCATGTTAATATTACCTTTTGATGATTTTTTTTGTGAATAGTTTCCCCTTCTGGTCGCTCATAGTTAGAAAATAAATGCCAGATGCCAGATTTGAGATATCCAAAGATTCAGCCAAAGGTGCTTCGATTTGTAACTGACCTAACACATCAAATAATTCTATTCTGATTTTTTGATTCAAAAGTTGTAAATCATTCAACTGAAAGAAAAGTTGTCCGAAGCTTGGATTCGGAAAAATTTGAATTTGATTTATACTTTCATTGACTTCAGTGCCAATTATAACAGGATTGGGTAAATTACTAACCAAAGGTCTAATCATTAAAGCACAATCAATTTCGGTATTTACCCATGCATTTCCTCCCACCTTAATAAAAGTTTTATCATCTCTGTCATTATTTCGGTCAACTCCAACAGGGACAGGATAGGTTGAGGCCTGTTGCCAGCCCACGAAGAATTTTTGCCCAGCATTCAAACCAATTGGAGTAGCATTGCCATCAAAATCGGTCAATTCAGCATAATGCATTCCACCCAAACCACCAACATAACGAAGTCGGTAAATGTCTTTGGTGAAAACTTCATTTCCTAAACTATCTAACCAAACTTTTACATTGATAAAATCTTGTTCGGCATCACGATTGATATAATAGGGAAGATGAAAGTAAATGCCCCTTAAACTATCTTGGATTGTACTTTGAAACTCTACAGCAATTTGTGTTCCTACTCCTTGAAGTATGGCTCTCATTTCAGGTACCCCATCATCATAAGCAAAGAAATTGTCCAGGATAGTATATTTGGTTACTGTATCATTTTGGAAAAAAATTGGATTGTTTTGAAAAGAATTGGGGTTGTTTATCTCATAAATAGAAATCAATGCAGTTCTGGCAGTAGGGATAAATGGACCAAAAGCATTAGTTAATATTGTATCATAATCATCTCTTACATTAGGACTAGGTGTATAATTGAAAGAAGGAGTGGAAACCTGAAGAATTGGATTTGTTAATTGAGCGCTATCGTAAATATAATAGGTTCTGTCAAAGGCCCCTGACTGTGATGAATGATTGTAAGTTTGCATGAGCAATGAATCATTCCACATAATAGAAGAAAAGTGGTTCCAAGGTACAGCAGTATACTTTTTTAAGGCATTGACAGGTACTTGGGTAAATGTGATGTCATTGTAGTAAACTGGTGCAACCGTGTCGGATCTGTTTTGATCCAGATACACATAATCCAAATGCCAATGATCGTTATTTCCCGAGATGGAAGCCTTATTTCTAAATCTAAATTGAAAAGAATTGTGCAAAAATTCTGATTCATGAATAGAAATAAATTCCTGCCTGAACTCAGGTATCAATAAAGAGGATAATAAGTTGGAAACACCAGCGAATCGTTTTATCAAAATCCAATTTCCGAGGTTGTTTTTAAATTCTACAATAAAAGAATCATTAGGCTCGGGACGATCAGCTAATCCTTGTTGCTGCAGGAAAAAACTCAATACTATTTGATCTGAGCTATCCTTGCCAGATAAATCAATTTCCTGGGAAGTTAAAGTATCAGCAGAAAGTGGCGTGTTGGGATCGGAACTTATGTCATAAGGTCTGCCATCTGCATTCAGTCCATCGAAACTGGCAACACCAATCGAAGGGGGGGCATAAGCCATGGTTTGATTGATGAAGACATGGTGGTCTTGCCACTTATCACAATTAGGAAAAAGGCTGGTTTGAATGGAAAAATCATCAAAAAAAGGTAGGTTAAGACGCAGGGTACTACAAACCGAATTGTTTTTGGAATGATTCAGTGAATTTTCGATAAGTTGCTCATTTTGAGTTAAGGGCTCTAAACGAATTTGGGCAGTCAGGCTTTTAATTTGAAAAAGACTAAAAATTAAACTATTTGTATTAAACTACGTTTTCCATTGTAAA
>CAZNNX010000128.1:0-8635 GCA_964574485.1 uncultured Saprospiraceae bacterium
CACAAGGTACTGTCATTGGCACTAAACTGATCGGCTGGAAGTATGGTAACCTGAATGGATTTGGTTTCGACACAAGGTCCGATGGAAGTAGTTACAGTATATGATCCTGTATTTGCTGTAATGGAAGAAGTAGTCTGGCCATTACTCCAATTATAAGTACCTCCAGCTACTGCAGCCGAAATGACAACAGGATTCAAACAATGAAAAGTATCTGTTGGTAAATAGAAATTTGGGTTTTGATTTACAGTAACCAGCATTGCATCTCTTGGGCTTGTCTGACAGGATAGCTTCGAAACACGAATGTTGTAGAGGTAGTAATAAGTTGTTGAATTTATTGTTGTGTTAATGATGCTTGATGTGATACTCACTAGAGAATTGCTAATGGGAAAGGTAGCCCCCGTGTTTCTGTAAAATAGTGAGCCCCCAACTCTGTTGTTGATTACCAGTCTGTATCCCGTTCCTGCTGGCACATAGATTTCGACAGGAATTCTCTTGAGACCGGTTCCAGTCAGACTATAAGATTTTGTTTGTAAAACAGTATTGGCACTATTTCTTAGTTCTATATTGAAACTCACATTGGCTGTAATATAAACGGAAACGGAGTCTATGGAAATTGTAGATAAGGCATTGAAAACCAAACCTCTTGTATCAGTAAATCCAGCACTGGTGCCTCCTGCGCTATTGTCTAAATAACCAGCGAAAAGCGTTTGAATATAACCAAAGGCGTCGATGAAAAAACTTTGGCTACCTGTGTTGAAGTTTTGCGTCAAAGTGGTTCCTGTGTGAACAACTGATCCTGCAGTAAGGGAATTCCACCATACATATAAAAATGAGCTGGGTTGTACATTTTGAAGAAGGAGCGTTCTGATGCCAGAACAAAAACTGGTGTCATTTGCAGTGAAACCTGGGGAATTTAATACTTGTACAGAAATGCTGTCACGTGTTGTACCGCTATTGGTTACGTCAACCCAGTAAATTCCAGAACTGTTAGCTGTAATGGTTTGTGTGGTAGCCCCTGTATTCCAGAGAAATACAGCTCCCGCATTTCCTGCGTTTAGTGTGATTTGACTGCCATTGCAAAGGGTCGTGTCATTACCTAAATTTACAGTGGGTTGAGCAACTAATAAATAGGAAGCAATAACAAAATTTATGATTAGGATAAAACTTCTCATTTTTGTAATGATTATTCTTCAAATATAATAAAAAAGGGTTAAAATCATAGATTTCAACCCTGAATAGCTTATTTGCAATTTAGATAGGAACTATAAAGTCCATTTATTTATTTCTTCTAAATTATAGTTTGCATACAGGTTTTTCAAATCCACTAAGATGAAATCTGATTTAGCTATAGAACGGAAAAAATCTTCATTTAGTTGCTTGAATTCATCATGTGAAACGGCAACAATGCAAGCGTCAAATTTGCCTTCAATGGCTTGTATCAGTTCAAAATTATATTCATGTAAAACTTCTTCCTTATTTGCATAAGGATCGTAAACAGAGGTCTGCACAGCATATTCATTCAAAGCATGTACAAGATCTGCCACTTTTGAATTTCTGATATCAGATACATTTTCTTTAAAAGTAATCCCCAAGACCAAAACTCGGGCATCTTTAGGATGAATATTTTTTTTAATAATCTGTTGCACCAGTTTTTTGGCTATGCGATCAGACATACTATCATTTATTCTACGGCCGCTTAAAATAACTTCTGCGTTATAGCCCAATTGAGATGCTTTGTAGGTAAGGTAATAGGGGTCTACTCCGATGCAATGTCCGCCTACCAGACCAGGAAAAAATTTAAGAAAATTCCATTTGGTTCCGGCAGCTTCTAAAACTTCAAAAGTATTGATGTTCATCTTGTCGAAAATTAAAGAAAGTTCATTCATCAAGGCGATGTTAACATCTCTCTGTGTATTTTCAATGATTTTAGCAGCTTCGGCCACTTTGATGGAAGAGGCTCTGTGAACACCTGCGTCAATGATCAATTCATAGGTTTTCGCAATTTCATTCAAAGCATTTTGATCGGAACCCGACACCACTTTGATGATTTTATCAATTGTTCTCTCTTTATCTCCTGGGTTGATTCTCTCAGGTGAATACCCAAGCTTAAAATCCTCATGGAGTGATAATCCAGAAATGGATTCAAGAATTGGGAGGCAATCTTCTTCCGTACAACCAGGATAAACAGTTGATTCAAAAACCGCATAATCTCCTTTTTTAAGTACTTGTGCTACAGTTTTTGAAGCAGAAAGCAGGGGTTTTAAGTCCGGAATATTATGTGCGTCAATGGGTGTAGGTACAGCGACAATGAAAAAAGAGGCTTCCTTTAAAACAGCTACATCTGATGTAAAAATGATATCCTTGTTTAAAAATTCTGAAGCAGGCAGTTCATTCGAGGGATCAACATGACCTTGCATTAGGGTCACGCGTTCTTGATTGATATCAAAGCCAATTACTGATAATTTTTTTGCAAAGGAGAGAGCAATGGGTAGTCCTACATATCCAAGACCAATGACGGCGATTTTTTTTTCTTTTCTGACAAGTGCTTCGTAAATGTGCATGGGATAATGGTTAATTCGAAGTAAATATAAAAAAGTGGTGGGGAAATGTGCTTTATTTCTGATTTTTGAGATGTTAAAATTAGTATTTTTTTAAAAGCGCAGGTCTTTGTGTAATTTCATGATAGCAAATTACATCTTCTGCGAAATAATGAAATACGACACTTTTTCTTGTAGAATCTTTGAGGGTCACTGGTAGTCCACCATGAACCAAATTAGCATGCCAAATCAAAACATCGCCTTTTTTTGCTTCAAATATTTCTTTTTCGCAGGATTCTGCTTTTATTTTCAATTGAAGTGCTTCTTCATATTTCTCGTTGGCATTTGATCCCAAAAAGAATGAGTTTCCTCCATGTTCAAAACTATCATTCAGGAAATAAGGCCATTTATGACTGCCAGGATAATAAAAAAGAGCACCTTGTTCGGCTTTAATATCTTCCAGTGCGACCCAGATGGCAATTAAAAAACCTTGCGGAAATGTAGTCATATGCATGATATCACTATGTGCCTTTTGCTGACTTCCCTGAATAAAATTGATACTTTGAAAAAGGTGTACTTTTTTCCCAAGTAGAAAAGATAAAATTTTTATGATGTTTTCATTTTTTCCAATGGAGTGAACTGCTTTGGATTTTTCCAGGGCAAACATCAATTTATTCCCGTATTTAAACTGAATTTTATTTTCTCTCAATAGTTGATCTATTTCCAGATTCACTTTGTCTGCTTGCTCTTGAAACATAGCGGGTAGAATGGCAAAACCTTTTTCGGACCAATCAATGAGAGCATCTTGTATGTTTTGATCAAAGGATTGAAATGCTGTATTCTGATTTTGTTCAAGCTGTAAAGAACTTGTATCCAACCAGGGTTTTTCATGTGAATTCAAATCTTTAAAATCCTGACTGGAGATACTTGAGAATATCGATTTTTTAATTTTGAATTTCCGATACAGTGCAATGTTATGTCTTAACTTAGAGAATTGACTCATGTTGTAAATCACATAAGCCCATTTCATTGTTTTGAAAATTTCGAGGAGAGGTGAAAAGATTTCTTTTATTTTGATACCCATTTCATTCTTCTTTCAGCCTTGTTTTTTAAATCCATATTCACTAGGATGGCCATGTTGATAAAGAAAAAACTACCTACCTTATCGGTCTCGATCATATCATTCATTAATAAAAAAGAATCAATAACAATTGATACAAGGGCCAGCCCCATGATTAGTAATTTTCGATCTGCATTTTGAGTTTCATGATATATACGCTCCGCCAAAATCAGTGTATAGAAAACAAGAATAAGAAAAATGAGGAGACCTATCCATCCCTGTTCTACGAGGACCATGAGATAATAATTGTGAATGCCGGATTTTTCAGGGTTTTTACTCACATAAGTTGCAAATTTATTGAGGGTATACCCCTTGTAGAAGAAGTAAAAATTACCAGGTCCAATTCCTGTCCATGGATCTTCGCTCATCATCCTCAGTCCACCAATCCAACGATAGTATCTTTCAGAAGTTGAAACATCTTCTAATTTGTAGGTAGCGGCTAAAATATCGTCAAATTCAGTATGAGATATCGTTCTTTCCGTGGGAGCATAATCCAGGAATTTATTATTATGAGTCAAATAGGCAAAAATAAAGGGAACAGTTAATAAACTGAATAACAGAACCCATCGGATCAATCTCCATTTTATAGTAAAGTATAGAGCAAAGGCAAAAAACAATGAAACATAGGCCGCTCTGGTATAAGCAGTAGCAAGACCATAAAATAAGAGGGCAAGGATTACGATTAGGGCATACCATTGTAAAGAATATTTGGTATATCGATTCCAAAGCATATATCCAATAGGGATAGTTATAGCTAAGATTGCAGCATAACTAACATGATTTCTAAAAAAAGGACTGGTAGCCTGATTGATTTCCTTGAAGCCGCGATTTAAGTGAGCATGGTGCAAGGTCACCTTCAGAGTGGCAATAAATAAGGGAATAAGTATCCAGCACCATATATTCCAGGACTTTTTCTCATCTTTCAATAAGTATCCCGTCAAAAAAAAGAAACTGCTGATGTACCAAAATTTAGCCAGGATAAATTTGAATGAAATAACCTGATTATTGGCAAGTAGACCTGTGAAAATGGTCCACAGAAGATGGAAAAGTAAAATAATGGTGAGCGGATGAGTGAAAAATCTTCCATCCAGTTCTTGTGGTTTGGAAATAAGAATTACAATAAAAACGGCCATCAAACCTACAATTAATGGCTCTGAGGGAAAATCTGTAGAAAGCCCGTTGCTGAAAAATATTTCGGTTGATACGGGTAAGCTCGCTATCAAAAGTAGATAAATGCTTTTTACATTTACCATGGTTTGATAGGCAAGCAGCAGGGCAAAGGGTAGGACCCACATAATTTCTGATTCAAAGATCATTCCAAACCATACACTGAAAGCAGTAATAAAGGCAAATACCCAAAAGATACTTTGCTTCGGACTGCCATCCCATAGGATTGAGAAAAATCGAACCATGAAACCTTAGGTCTTTATTTGAAAATGGTTTTCCAGTCAATTCTTTTGTTAAGATCTAAAAGGAGAGCACCTGTTAGACCTAGAAGAAGTGATAAAAACATTGATGCAATCACTAAAACCGAACGTATGGGCCAAGATTTGATTTTAGGAATTTGAACTGGTTCGTAAATAATTAGAGCTGAAGTGTTGGAGGTAGCTTGTGCTCTAAATTTATCATACTCTCTGTAAATTTCACCGATGTCTCTGTTGATGTTGTTTATTTTACTCTCAAAAAAAAGAATTTTTTCTCTTCCTTCATTGTACAGATTCAAATTGATAGAGCTATTGATAGAATCTGATATAGCATTTAACATTTGAAGTTTTCTTTGATAACCCATTACACGTGCCGTAACATTTATGATTGAGTCTGGTCTTCCTCCTTTTGATTTGTATGATTCGAGCTTGGCTGTATTTTCTGCGAGTTGTGATTCTGTTTCAACCAACAATTCGGCTAATAATTCTCCCTGTTTGGCAATGTCAAAAATGCCATATTTCTTTCTAAGTTGAAACAGAGAATCGCTGGTCATTTTCAGCTCTCTTCTTTTTTCGTCCATGGCACCCTGATAGGTCATAATCATCAACTCTTTGTTGGGGAAAGTAGCTTTTCTGATTAAGTCGTCTATTTTTTTGATGGCAGCGTCCAACATACGAGCTGCCATTTTGGGATCTATATCCTGAATGCTTATATCTATACCACCATGTTCATTTTTCTTTAAATTATAGAGCTTGAGGAATCTTTTTTCTATTCTATCAATTCCTTTAGGGGTAGAGCCATTAATCCCATACCTTTCATCCAGTTTAAATTCTTTGATCATATAGCCGATCAATTGATTGGAACTTGCAAATATAATAGCTCTGTCAAGTGCATCCTCGTCACCGTACATACTGTTGTTTTTTCCCTGGCTACTAAAAAGATCTTTATCTTCATTAGCAGGAGCAAAGGTACTCACTGCAGTGTAGTAAGTAGGTAGGAAAAAGGATACGATAAGGGTTCCAATCGTTATGACCGTAGTCATAAGTCCAATCTGTTTTCTCCAAACCCAAACTGAGGATAATATATTGAGCAGATTAAAAGATATGCTTTCCTCAGGAGCCGTGGCATTATCCTTCTTATTTTGGTCTTCTATTTTCGTTTGATCCATAATTTTTTGAACCCGATTTGCTTATGTCAGTGAAATGTTCAGCGCAAAAGTATAAAATTATTGACTCTTTCCCTTGAAAAGCAATAAAATTTCACTGATCCTAAGTAGACCAATGACCTCAGTCCAGGCAAAAACAAAGAGGATTCCTAGGATAGAAGAAATTCGCCAGTCGATAAGAGAAGATAAATATGTACTCGATGCACCGATAATAAAGTAAGTTCCAAAGATGAAAACGAAAATTCTAATTAAAAAGATGGGAGAAAGCAATTTTTTTCTCTGTTCCTGCATGGAATAGATTAGGATAAAAAATTCACCCAGGGCAACTAAACTTTGGGTAATCAAAGTTGATAAGGCAGCACCCCAGGCTCCCCAAAGGGGAATGCATATCAAATTGGAAATGATGTTAACACCCAAGCCCAAAACAAAAACTTGATTCATTCTTTTTAGTAAGTCTGCCGCAGTAAGTAAGCTACCCCATACATAAATGCATCCCGATGCTACAGTTGTCCAGATGAGCAATTGCAAAACAGAGGCATATTGATTGTCTTTGTGCCAAAGCAGCCATGTACAAAGATTTTCCGCATTGAACCAAATGCTAAATGATAAAAAGATTGTTAAAATCAACATGATACGTAATGCCAAAGAGGAAAGATCAACACATGATTTTTTATCTGAAAGTAATTTGGAGTACATAGGTAAAAGCAGCCCGGCAAACAAATAACCTATAATGTTGAAGGCATCTAAAAGTCTGTAACCAAAGGCATAAATTCCCGTTTGGATTTTACCTTCTTTACCAGCTAGAATCTGCTCAATCATAACAGCATCCAGTCTGCTGTATACTGTCATCAACAAAACAGCAAGGGCATAGGGACCACTTTTTTTTATAATCAATAGTAAAACAGCCCATTGGGGTGCCCTTAGTTTCACCAAAATACCTGTTTTGCCAAGGAAAAATAAGGTGCTGATTAATGTGACTAATAATGACAATGATTGAGACAAAATAAAATAACGCAATTCAAGATAAATCTTGAATGGAGTGTAAAGTAAAATTGACATGATAATAATCAGCAACAGCTTATCCAAAACAGAAAATAAACTATCAATCCGGTAAAATCCAGAACCGGAAACGAATGATCGAAGAAATATGATCATCGATAAAAGGATTTGGTTGAGTAGAAGTAAAAAGGTCAGATCCCAGATTTCTACAGATAAATATCCTAAAAAATAGGCTGTACTTAGTGAAATAAGGAGGAATAAAAATCCTAATCCCAATTTGAAAAAAAGAAATTGGGGTAGATATTTTGATACCAGTTTTGGGTGTTGCGCAGAGAAACGGTTACAAAAAGGCTGTAACCCCATATCTGATATGATTTGAAACAAAAAAGAAAAATTAAACAATACAAAATAAAGTCCATAGGCCTCTGGACCGAGTTGATTTTGTACACCTAAATCAATTCCGAAAACATAAAATGGCTTGATTAGTAAATTAATACCAACCAAAAAAAGAAGATTGATGATAAATTCTTTAGACATTATAGTCCGAATAATGAGCCCAAACCTCCCATGCCAGGAGGTAGCATCTCTTGTATCAATTTTTGACTTTCCTCTTGTTCAACTGTCGCGATTTGTAACATCATTCGATTCATCGCAATAATGAGATAATCTTCCAATTCCTCTTTGTTTCCTGACAGTAAGGTTGGGTCTATTGAAATATCGTTGATTTGTCGGGCGGCATTGGCCATGATTTTTATTTTTCCTTCAGCAGCCTCAGAAATTAATTGAATCTCAACAAGTTTTTTCTGCATCGCAGCTTGTTTTTCTTTCATATCACCAAACATAGATTCTTATTTTAGTAGGTTTTTAACTTGTTTTGTTAGAAATATAAAGCAGGATTCTTCCTCTTCAAACATACCCATATGAGCAGTGTCCTGTAAGATGAGCTTATCAGTTATCATGGGCAACTCCATCGCTTTAAATACTTTTTCAATGGGAATGGTTTTGTCATGTAAGCCGAGTATGAAATGTATGGGGAAATTTTTATTTTTCAAAAACTCAGCCCTGTCTTTTCTTTCCCACATGGCCTGACTTGCGGCCCCTAAAGCCTTTACAGGTATTTGAGACGCTCTTTTGATTAGGTCTGAAAGCAGGTCTCCTCTTGATTTTTGAAATTCAGGATGAAAAAGTTCAGGGATTAAGGCTTGGACAAATCTGTAACTGCCCCAGCGTTCGATAAGTGCGACAGATTTTTTTCTATTGTCCACTTTTTCCGCGCTATCTGCATAGGGATGGCTGTGAAACAAACATAGGCCTTTTAACTTATCCTCGTATTTTTCAGCAAATGCCATGGAAAAAAGAGTTTTCTCATAGATTATCTGATAAGTTACC
>CAZNNX010000129.1:0-8559 GCA_964574485.1 uncultured Saprospiraceae bacterium
TAATTTTACCCTTATTGATCAGCTCATCCAGTTGTGTGCGAAGATCCTGTAGAGAGTTGAATGTTTTTTTATTATTGGCCTTACCTTTACCAACAATAAATTCGTTTGGTTTACTATCAAAATCGGAAGGGATATTGATTTCTTTACCTGTACCTTTTTTGGCTTCATTGACTATATCCTGAAAGGCCTTATTGCTTTTGGCATAGGATTCAAAAAACAGGTCAGTATCTTTTTTTCTATCACTGTAAACATACATCACTGCATTAAAATAATAAGCTATATAGTTCATCCCATAAATTGGCGTGCCAAATGACTTTATATTATTTATTTTAAGCAATGGGGACATAAAAGAGCCATTTTGTCCTTTTAATTCGCTGGGTTGAAGCGCAGCTTTTAACTCGTTCATCAGTTCATTTTCATCTGCAACTTTGCTGCAACTCTGAATTTCGATGGTGTAGCTGTTTTCCAAAGCGGAGGCATCCCCCTCTATAAACTGCATCATAATCAGTAAGGCCACCAATATAATTGAGATGATTGCGCCTGTGATGATAAATATTTTATTACGACTCATAATATGGTTTTTAGGATGTATATTTAATTGTCATCAATATTGTTAACATCATCTTCATTATTATTCCCATCTGTAGGAATTATATTTTGATTTGTTACAATAGGATTGATTAGATTTGGATTTTGACCATTTGCAACTGCAGGTTGAGTAATATTTGGTAAAAGCGCGATTTCTCCAAGTTGCTGAAACTGTAGTTTAATGCAGGCTTCAATAAGTGCTGTACTAAAGGATGAATTGTAAGATGCCGCCATGGATACAATCTCATAATCGAAAAGACAGCCTGTGCTGCTTAAACTATAGCTAAAAACTTTTGCACCATTGGCTGCTACTTGTTGACCAGTAAGTTGAATACTTTGCCGGCCATGATGGGCTACGTTTACACCCATTGGCACATTTGAATCGAAAAGCACCTGCTGTGGTCCAGTAACAAGAAAAGGATTGGGTGTTCCAGTATGCTGATGATCTAGAAATTTGTTAAAATCTTTTTTTATTCTGGATTTTACATTAACAGCGGACCACCAGAAGCCGGTATGATAAGCATGTATGTAGATGACTACCAAATAAAAGAGGATAAGGATAATGATAGTTGCCATGCCAGACTGCGATTTAAAAAAAACAGAGATGGCTAATATCTTTAGTATTCCCGAAAATACCAGTAACATAAAACCAAGGAAATCTCTCCAACCTATTTCCTTTATTTTTTTCAAAATATGCGCCTTGATGGCAGGATCATGTGTAATCAACATTTGATTGCGCAATTTTACCTTATGCGGGTTGTCCTGACCATGTAACATGATTCCAATGATATCGAAGGCAATAAATAGAAAAACAATAATAAGTGCCGAAATCAGCATAGGCATGTTATTGTTCTGTTTATAAATTTGAAAGGCACCAAAAAGGGTAAGCAAAAAAGCTGAAAGTTCAATAAGAATTGAAATAATTGCCCAAACCTGATCACCGGCAAAATCAACGGTTTCGAAAATACCCGGTTTGTTTTGGCTATTTGATTTTTTGGTTTTTAACCAGGCATTCAGTGTAGCCTGGCTGGGCATGAACTGCATGGGCATGTCATAAAAAGGTGGTATCATTTTATTTTTGTTTTATTACTTCATTATAATAGAGAGGTAAATCGCACCCAGTACGACCTGTACTATGAAAACTACACCGGCAGCTTTGACGCCCATCATAAAAAGGTTTTGTTCTTCCTTCCCTTTTTCAATTCTATGGTTTATGTACAAGGAAGCAATCCAGTAATTGAAAAAAACAGGTAAAATAACTAATTTAGACTGGGCTGAGCCTGGTTCGGCACCAGATGCTAATGCAGATACCATCAGGTGAATAAAACAAATGAGGATAACACCCCATCTGGCTTTCCCCCATTTGATACTATTTTCCTTTTTTTTATCTACGTTTTCTAATTCAGACATAAGATTAAATTTGTTGAATGGGAAATAAATAATTGAATGATACCCCTGAACAATTTTTTAGATAAAATGCAGTGGATGTATCAAATAAGTTATTTTGACAGAAGAATTTTGAATCAGATTTCAATTAGAATATTTTGGGGTGCGACTAAAATTATTGGTTCAGATTATTAATTTTGAGTTATCTTCAATAGATTACAAATAACACAAAACAAAAATTTAATTGGACCACAAATCTAATTACAATCAAAATTGAATTATTTTACTTTTAGTTGATTAATTATACTTATTTTTGACTTAACCAACCCCCAATTATGAACTTAGGAGAAAAAATTAAAAAAATTAGAGATTTAAAAGGCATTAAACAAGAGGAACTTGCAAGATGCCTCAATATTACACCCCAAGCATATAGTAAAATTGAAAGGAACGAAACTAAATTAGATATGGAGCGTTTGGAGCAAATAGCCAAAATATTGGAGGTGAGTGTTGAAGACATCAAGCAATTTGATGAAAGAAACGTATTTGTTAATTCTCTAAGAGAATGTGAAAATAGTAGCCAGAGTACTGGTAATACTGTAAATAACTATTACTATGGACATGAGGCAGTTCCTAAATTAGAGGTTACAATTCAAACCCTTGAAAAAATTATAGATCAACAGAAGTCTGAAATTGATTTTTTAAGAAAGCAAATTGAAAAATTGATTGGGCCCAAAAATAGTATTTAATCACCCACACAACTAGAAAGCCCGATAATTACTTATCGGGCTTTTAAGAAAAGTGTAATGCCTAATGCGTTACTTTTATCTCATTTGTTGTAAAGATCTGAATACAATTTGCGAGCTGGAACCAGAGGCTATTGTAGTTTTGGATTCTGCCTTACAGCCTAAACTATCTTTGATTTCTAAACTGTAATTACCAGGTTTTAATCCTTTTAACTGTGGTTCTCTTTCTCCTGAAGACCATAAGTATTCTACCTTTCCGAATGCATGTAAAATCCTTGTATCCAATATGCCGTCAGAAGCACCTGCAATCGATTCATGTGAAACCACATCTATCTGAACTTCTATAGGGATCGGCTGATCAATTTCAAAATGAGTGGTAGACTGACATCCATTCTCATCGGTAGCGGTAATATGATATTTTCCTGCCTTTAGGTCTGTAGCATCAGAAAATTTATAACCATTCGACCATAATAATTGATGTAGTCCAGTTCCTCCTTCGGTTTCTACCAGTACTGTCCCTTGAGCTCTTCCAAAACATGGATTATTGTAACCATTTGCAAATCTGTATTGCGTAAGCGAAAAAGTAATGGGCTTAGGCTCCTGCAAGGTTATGCTTTTTTGAACATGACAACCTGAAGCGTTGGATAAATAAACCGTGTATGTGCCAGCGGATAAATTTTCAATGGTTTGGGATGTGGATCCTGTAGACCAAAAACAAGTAAAAGTTTCTTTTTCATCTTGGGGAATAATCCGGATAAAACCATCCATTCCTCCCTGGCATGAAATTGCCTTTCCTTTGTAATCTGATATTTTGAATTGAAATTTATCTTCACATTGTCCTAAGGCTATATTCTCGTTCAAACCCAAGAGACTCAGCAACACAAAAGTTCGGTTCCAATACTTGTTTTTTCCTATCATAATCTCAATATTTTAAAGAGGTTAAATAATTTGGTTTCCATACTATACTTTTTTTGAAAGGTTATTTTATCTTTTTCCATTGGTTGTAGTAGTATTTGTGTTTGAAATAATATTTGTAGGTTGTTTTACATTTCTGGTGTTTATCGTAGTTTGAATCGGATCTACAATGATAACTTCTGCCTCAGATGAACAACCCATTTGGTCATATACGGTTACCAAATGATTTCCGGCAGGTAATTGTGTGGAAAGAGCAGTAAATTCTCCACTTGACCATTCATAGCTGTGAGTTCCGGAACCACCGGAGCTGATTGCCAAAACTTCGGCATCTGAGGCTCCCGGAACTGAGGGTAATTTGTTGATTTGGGTTTGTACTTCCAGTAATAATGGCTCAGTAAGAGTTACATCTAAATTTTCAGTACAGCCATTCTTATCAGTTGCCGTAGCACGGTAAAATCCAGCTTCTAAATTTCCATTATAATTACCACGAACACTGTTTGACCAGATGATATCAACATTGCCTGTTCCTCCAGATGTTAAAACATCGATATAACCGTTGTTACCGCCATTACAATCAATGTTGAATCCAAATCGGTTCGTTTGTACTGTCGTTGTAAATGTAATCGGAGCAGGGTCATTCAAAACAATTGATTTGGTTACCATACAGCCGTTTTGATCTGTTGCCGTTACATAATATGTTCCAGCTGAAAGTTGTGATAAACTTGAACCACTGGCTCCATTAGACCAATTGTAAGTCACTGATCCGTTGTTACCTACCGGATTGATTCTTATAGAACCATCATTGGCACCTGCACAACTGATAGCAGATCCGTTGTAGCTGGATTGTGAAATATCAAGAATCATACATTGGGTTTTTCCTATATTTTGAATACCCATGATCAAAGCGAATGAAGCTAAAGTTGTTAGAGAAATAAAGTTTTTCATAATGATTGTTTTTTGTGATGTGTAATAAATTAATACTACAAAGTAACGACCCTTTGAAAAACTGTACGAGAGTGAAAAACCTAATTGTGTAATTTGGGTAATTTACCTAGCTGCTGATAATTCTGTTCATAGATAGAGAGTTGATCTCGGATATGATACGAGATAACAGAGAAAAAACAATCTTTTTATTGGACAGTATTTTTGCTATTCCAAATGCAATTTGTCCAATTGAACCTCAACTAAAATCTTTTTCATTTCATTTTCTAATTGAGGATAAGCAGAGGGATTGAATATTTTTGTGATACAACCGTTTTCAAGTAAATGGATCTGGTCGCAAATTTCACTCAGTGTAGAAAAGATATGAGAGGAAATGATAATGATCTTATTTAGCTTTTTTAATCTAAGAATAATCTCAGACAAAATGAGGTTGCTTTCAATGTCTAGCCCATTAAATGGTTCGTCTAAAATAAAATATTTGTTTTTTTGTTGCAACAGTGCAGTTATGGCTAATTTCTTTTTCATGCCAGTGGAATATTGCACTGCGTATTGATGGAGCGGTAAGTTGAAAATATTTTGAGATTTTATATCGTCCATTTGTATTGACCTTGCATTGCACAACAATTGTATATATTCTTTGCCAGTCATGAAAGGGAAAAAATAGGGGTCAGTCATTAAGTACCCCAAATGGTTTTTTAGAGGTTTGTGCAAACTTTCAATTGTGCCACTAAATGATTCTAGACCTGCAATGCATCTGAATAAGGTAGTTTTTCCCGAACCGTTTTTCCCAACAATACCGTAAATTTTTCCCTCTTCAAAAGAAAATTGAATTTGATTTAAAATTTCAGTATTTCCATAATATTTTGAAAGTTGGGTTATCTTAATCATGTAAAAGAGAATTAAGTTTCTGAATTGATTTTTTATAGAAATAAGGAATCAGAAAAAATAGTAAAGGTGGAAATGAAATTCCCATAGCTATTAGTATAGCTTCAGGTATTTGAATTTCATTTGGATAGGCTGCATATTTAACCAGTATAAATAAGATGTAAATAAAAGCGGAAAACAAAAAAGTAATGCTCACCCATACAAACTCGTAGGGATACATAAATAGCAAAGCAATGATTAGTGGAATTGTAATCATGCAACTATGATACAAGGCAATTTTCATTTTATAAATCAAAAAAGAACTTGGTTTTTTGCTGTAAATCCAAATATAAAACTCGTTTTCAGGAGATTGATAAAAACTAATACCGAGTAAGAAAAGGAGAAATAAAGTAAACAGGCCCAGATTTAAGTTATGGTAATAAATGGAAATAAAGGCTATAAAATAAATGAATAGTAAGGCATACCAAGTTTTTCTTGTTCCTGTTAGAAATTCATAAGGATTTCTACTAAAAAGACTAGGTAAAGCTTTACCCCGTACTTCATAAGTAGGAATAAAAATTTGTATGGTAGAAAGAAAAATAAGGAATAGGGCTTCCCAAAAATCTTGATGAATGAGCAATATCAGATGAATGGGAAGACTAATTATCTGATTTTCAAAAAATCTTATTTTAATCTTGTTGAAAAGCCCGAAATGTAAAAGGAGAAATTCATTCTTTTCTTTGCCATGTATTATAAATTGATAATAAATTAAAATTGAAATCAGAATATATGCAGCTAATGTAGTTTTAGTGTACAAGTAGATACCAGCTAAGACAATAAGAAATAACATAATAGGATAGCCAATCAAAGGAGATAGACCAAATTCAAGCCATTTTCTATTGAGTATCTCTTGTTGGAGTCTAAAATATCTGAGCATGAATGTATCAATAATTTCCTATCTGAAGCATGACCAGTGTGCAAGCGATTTCAATCCTGCACTGCGGGACCTTTGTTTTGAGTAGTTGGATAAGTTCTGGATTTTCGGTGCCAGGATTAAAAATAACCCGATGGGGCTGAATGGTATTTAAAATGAAATCGTAATATGGTTTTTGATTTTCCTTGCTCAGATACAGGGTGATTGTGTCAATTTGCTCCCAGGCCTTTAATTCAGTTTGTATTTGAATTTGGGCTGCAGTAAAAGCTTTTTTAATTCCCACAGCTATGACTTCATGGCCTTTGGAATGAAGTAATTCAGCTGCTTTCCAAGCATATCTTTCCGGGTTGTCTGAGGCTCCCAAAACCAATGTTTTCATTTTCTTTTTTTTGTGAATGTGTAAAATATAAGTCCTGCCAGTTGCTTCTTCCTGATCCAAAGTCCAGCTTAAATCAAATTTTTGTTTTTTTGATGGCTCGGGTAAAAGTTCGATCCATACAGAAGGATGTGTAAAGATCTGTGCTTCAATATATTTACCCCAGAACTTTTTTTCATTTTTTTCAAGTTTGTATAAGTCTGCACAACCCAGGCATGAAGCAGGTTTACGTAGAGTTTTTAGAGAAAGGGAATGTTTTGTATGATTTTGAATTTCAACAGAACTTACATAAATAATGGCACAGGTACTGGTCTCTGTTGTTTTTTGTGGTTTTGGATCTAAAATTCTTGGTTTTCCTTGTTGATCTGTGCTTAGATCCTCGGTTTTTACATGCAGACCCTGAGGGTCAAAATAATCAATGATTTCGGTTTTTTGGATACCGCCATCAGGTCTGGCAGTATACAGGGCTCGGAAAACAGCGCCATTTTCATGATGATTGAATTGAACATTACTCAGGAGATGCTGTGAAGAGATTAGTCTCTTGTAAATTGTATCACCTTTAATGTTGAGAGCAAAAGCTAATCCAGAGTCAGATTCCACTTGCGGTTTTATGATGCAAGAACTAATTTTATTTGTGGAGTGAAAATAAAAAATCTGAGCATTCTCCTGACCCTTTACCTGAGTTGCAAAAAAAAGTAATAGAATTAACAATTTTACGTTCATCCAACTGAGTAACTGAGAACAGAATTTATAATTATGTCAATGCACTCATGAAGTTGATCTTCAGTAATTACAAGAGGAGGTGCAAACCTGATAATATTTCCATGTGTTGGTTTGGCTAAGAGTCCATTTTCAGCCATGATCAGACATAAATTCCAAGCTGTTTTACTTTCTTCGCTGTCATTGATTACGATAGCATTCAACAGTCCTTTACCGCGAACTTTACTTACCCAATTAGATTTTTCAACAAGTTCTTTTTGGATTCTCTCACGGAAAATATGGCCCAGGCGTCTTGCATTTTGCGTAAGTTTTTCTTCATCAATTACTTTGAGCGCTGTAATGGCAACATGGGCGGCAATTGGATTCCCCCCAAAAGTACTACCATGTTGGCCAGGGTGTATAACGTTCATTATATCGTTGTCACATAACACTGCAGAAATAGGGTAAACACCGCCAGATAATGCTTTTCCAAGTATAAGTATATCTGGTCTGCTATATGTATTTTCCTGTCTTTCGCATGAAGCACTGCAATTGCAATCACCACAAACTCTCAATAGTGCTCCAGTTCTTCCAATGCCTGTTTGTATTTCATCTGCAAGAAATAAAATGTTGTGTTCTTTACATAAGGCTGCTACATGTTTGAGGTAATCATCTGCAGGAACATAAACTCCAGCTTCCCCTTGGATGGGTTCGACCAGAAATCCTGCAATTCTTTTTCCCTCTTTTTGAAACAGCTCTTCCAGTATACTTAAGTTGTCATATGGTACAGAAATAAATCCGCCAGGGAAAGGACCAAAATGATTTTTAGATTCATAATCTGAAGAAAATGAAACAATGGTTGTCGTTCTTCCGTGAAAATTTTGTTCGCAAACTACAATGAGTGCTTCCTGATCTGGTATATTCTTTTTTTCATACCCCCATTTTCTGCAAATCTTGATGGCAGTTTCTACTGCTTCTGCACCAGAGTTCATGGGAAGTACTTTCTCAAAGCCAAAAAAATGAGTGATAAACTCCTCGTAAGTTCCTAGTTTATCATTGTAAAAAGCCCTCGAAGTAAGGGCCAGTTTTTGAGCCTGCAGAATGAGTGCCTC
>CAZNNX010000130.1:0-6292 GCA_964574485.1 uncultured Saprospiraceae bacterium
GTCATATTGCTAAAAACATGGTTGCTGCCGGCTTATGTGACGAAGTTTTGGTACAGGTATCTTATGCGATTGGTGTTGCCAAGCCTTGTGGATTATACGTTAATACCTACGGAACTTCCAAGGTAAATATGAACGATGGAGAATTGGCTCAGAAAATCGGTGAAATTTTTGACATGAGACCTTATTTCATCGAACAAAGATTGAAATTAAGAAATCCAATCTATCAAGAAACTGCTGCTTACGGTCATATGGGTAGAACAAATGAAGTGGTTAAAAAATCATTTGTTGCCCCAGACGGAACAAAAATTACAAAAGAAGTAGAATTATTTACCTGGGAAAAACTTGATTATGTAGATCAAATCAAAAAAGCTTTCCAGTTATAAGATAAACATAAAAAAGACCGGTTCATCCCGGTCTTTTTTATTTAATACATTTTATAGTCAATTCCCATATTTTCAATTGCTGCTACAAATAGACTGTCAACTAAAACATTTTTGGCGAAGGAAGTAAGTAGTAATTGAAGTTTTTCCTCTACAAGCAGCAGATTTATTTTTAGTTGCTGGTCACCCCGAAAGCGATTACAAACATCATCCAGAATCCTAATCAAATTGGGTGTCACCTTTTCAATGGGAATATTTAGAACAATTCCTTTAATCTTTTCGTTTCTTACATCATCCAGAAGTCTTATTTCCTGAATTCTAAATTCAAATTCATGCGGGTTCCTCCAGCTCGGCGCATTCTTCCCCTTAACATATAATACGGCATCAGGTGTCAGTAAATGTCTGAATTTCAAATATGTTTCTCCAAAAAGTGACAATTGAATCTGATTTTGATAATCTTCCATGACAAAACTTCCAAAGGAAGCCCCTTTTTTTGATATTTTATGCTGGGCGTCTGTAAGTATACCCACGATGGCAAATTCCTGGTCTCTTTTTTCTGAAATTTGAGCAATAGGTGTAGCAAATCTTTGGGTTTCAATCTTGTAATCATCTAAGGGGTGTCCGGATAAATAAAAACCAGTAACTTCTTTTTCCCTTTTCAGTTTTTGCATCAATGACCATTCCTCTACTTCTGAAGTTTTAGGTTCTGGCATTGTATCTTGCTGGTTTAAATCTCCAAACAAGGAAATATTCACTTCTGTGCTTTGCCTCTGATAGGCATTGCCGTATTTTAAAAGGGCTTCCAGGAAAATACTTTTGTCATCATAGGGTTGAAAGTAAGCAGCTCTGGGCAATTGAAATAAATCGAAAGCTCCGCTTAAAATTAAACTTTCAAAAGATTTTTTATTTGCTACCTTCAAACTAACTCTCCGTATAACGTCGTAGCAATCAGAGAATAATCCTTCGGATCTGGCACGTAGTATTTCTTCCACAGGCCCCTCTCCTACACCCTTTACAGCAGACATGCCAAATCTGATCTTACCATTTTTAGTGGCATAAAAATGCATTTTACTTTCATTGATATCGGGACCTAATACGTCAACACCTTGTAATCTGCATTCAGAAATAAAGAAATTAATATCTTCTATACTTTTAGAATGTGTAAGAACGGAAGCCATATACTCAGCAGGATATTGTGCTTTCAGATAAGCCGTTTGAAAGGCCAGATAAGCATAACAGGTGGAGTGAGATTTGTTAAAGGCATAGGATGCAAAAGCCTCCCAGTCTGTCCAAATTTTCTCTAATTTATCTTCAGGATGTCCATTCAGCTTAGCTTTTTCGATAAATTGTGATTTCATTTTATCCAAAACAGCCTTTTGTTTCTTTCCCATAGCCTTTCTCAAAACATCCGCTTCACCTTTACTAAAGTTTGCCAATTTCTGAGATAGTAGCATCACCTGTTCCTGGTAAACAGTAATTCCATAAGTTTCAGCCAAATATTCCTCCATCTCAGGCAAATCAAAACTGATGGGTTTTCTACCATGTTTCCGATCGATAAATTCAGGAATATATTCCATTGGCCCTGGTCTGTACAGTGCATTCATGGCAATAAGATCCTCGAATTTGGTAGGTGCCAACTCTCTCAGATTCTTTTGCATTCCCGGACTTTCATATTGGAACACCCCAACTGTTTCTCCCCTTTGGAATAAGGCATAGGTTTTGGGGTCATCCAGGGGAATTAAATCAGGATCAATTAATACACCATGATTTTCATCAATCATTCGAATGGCATCATTGATAATGGTTAAGGTCTTTAATCCCAGAAAGTCCATTTTTAAAAGACCAGCAGATTCTGCAACAGAGTTATCAAATTGAGTTACCAGCAGATCGGAGTCCTTTGCAGTTGTTACAGGAACATATTTGGTTATATCATCAGGAGTGATCACCACGCCACAGGCATGAATTCCGGTGTTACGGATAGATCCCTCCAGTTTTTTTGCATTTTGTATCATCTCAGAAATTTTATCCTGAGACTGTGATAAGATTCTAAACTGATAGGCTTTATCCAGTTCTTCCGAATTTAATTTCTCTTTGAGAGAGGCTTCTATATCATTTTCTGCCAAAACCTTATTCAGGGTGGCGTTAAAATCATCAGGAAACATTTCCTTTACTCTTTTGACATCGTCGAGGGGAATGTTCATCACCCGACCAACATCCTGCAATGAGGTTTTAGCAGCCATAGAGCCGTAAGTGATGATTTGCGCCACCTGATTTTTTCCATATTTGTCGAGAACATAGTTTAAAACTTTTTCTCTTCCCACGTCATCAAAATCGATATCGATATCGGGCATGGAAACACGTTCAGGATTTAAAAATCTTTCAAAAAGCAAATCATATTTGATAGGATCCACATTGGTTATCCCAATACAGTAGGCAACAGCAGAACCTGCGGCAGAACCCCTACCCGGTCCTACTGCTACGCCCAGCTGACGTGCCGTGGAAGTAAAATCCTGTACAATGAGAAAATATCCCGGATAACCTGAGTTGCGAATGACATTCAATTCAAATTCCAGTCTTTCTTCTACCTCCGGGCTAAGAAAGCCATATCTTTTTTTAGCACCTTCATAGGTAAGAAATCGCAAATACTCATTCTGGTCAGTAAATCCAGCCGGCAGCGGAAAGGCAGGCAACAAGACATCTCGGGACATTTGAAGCATGTCGACCTTGTCATAGATTTCAATTGTATTTTCAATGGCTTGAGGTATGTCTGAAAACAATTGATTCATCTCTGCCTGAGATTTAAAGTAAAAATCAGAACTGGAAAATCTGAATCTGTTATTATCCTCTACCAGAGAGCCTGTGTTGATACATAGCAACATATCATGAGCCAACCAATCATCCTCATTGACATAATGTGAATCGTTGGTGGCTATAACTTTTAGATTGAACTTCTCGGCAAAAAGAATAAGCTGCCTGTTGACATCCTCCTGACTTATACCCAGACCATCAATATTTTCAAGCCCGCGATGCCTTTGGATTTCAATATAAAAATCTTCACCCAATAAATCAACCCACCATTTGATTAGATTTTCAGCCTTATCCAGTTTTCCTTCAATAATTGCCTGTGGTATTTCAGCGCCAATGCAACAGCTGGTTGCAATCAGACCCTCATGATATTTGAGTAGTATCTCCTTGTCTATGCGGGGATATTTGGAATACATTCCCTCAACAAAACCAAGAGAACATAATTTAGATAGATTTTGATATCCGATTTGATTTTTAGCCAAAAGCAATTGATGAAAACGCTCATCTTTTTCATTTTTGGCCTTGGAAAATGATTTTTTATGCCGGTCCTCTACGAGATAAAATTCGCAACCCACAATCGGCTTTATTTGATTTTTTTGTGCTTCTGCAACAAACTTGAAAGCGCCAAACATATTGCCATGGTCTGTAAGAGCTACTCCCTTCATGCCATCTTTTGCCGCTTTTTTCATCATATCACTGATTCCGGAGGCACCGTCGAGTAAAGAAAATTGACTATGGCAATGTAAATGAACAAAATCAGGCATAAATGAACTTTTTGATTGAAAATGAGGTGTACTAAGATTTTTTAAAAATAATGACTATCCATCGTAAAGTGAAAGATTGCAAAAAGGATTTTTTAATTTTATTTTTTATCCATCCCAATTTGTTTTTTGAGTTCTTTCATTTCATTGTGATTTAAATTTCTCCAGGCGCCTACAGGAATTTCTCCCAGTTCAATATGCATTATTCTTATTCGTTTCAAAGTTAAAACCTGATAGCCAAGAGCTTCACACATTCTTCTGATCTGCCTGTTTAAACCCTGTGTTAATATGATTCTAAAACTATTTTTACTTAAAATATCAACTTGACAGGCTTTCGTTTTTTGTCCCAATATTTTTACCCCATTTCGCATCTGTTCTGCAAAATGTGAATGAATCGGGGCATCTACCGTAACGATGTATTCCTTTTCATGGTTATTCTCAGACCTTAAAATAGCATTGACCCAATCCCCCTCATTGGTGAGGAAAATCAAACCGGTTGAAGCCTTATCCAAGCGGCCAATAGGAAAAATTCGCTCTTTGTGACCTATAAATCGAATGATATTATCCGGATCTCTGCTATCTGTAGTACATGTAATTCCTGCAGGTTTGTGAAAAGCTATAAATATAAGAGCTGGCTTCTTCTGTAAGGATTTTCCATCTACCGTGACAGTATCTTCAGGAAAGACGCGATTGCCTTTTTTTGCAATTTGATTGTTGATGCGCACCCTCCCCTCTTCTATCCAACGATCGGCCTCTCGTCTGGAGCAGATTCCTTTTTCACTGATAAATTTATTTAAACTAATGGATGGATCAGACATCTTAACTTTGCAATTTTAAAAAATCGTGGGCTTTATTCTCATGGCAGTTTTCTCCTTATCCATCTAAGCCACATTGTTTCAAATATATTCTTAATCTTCAGATATTGCAAATCAAATTTCACTAGTTCTGATTCCTTTCCTACCTTTGTTGCATAAAATTAAAAACATATGTATAGCAAAGAACAAATTTTAGAATTGATTGAAGAATTTACTTCCATCGATCTCGTTCCCATGATCAAAGCAAGTAAAATTAAAGATTCTACTACCCATACAGAAATTAAGGAAGCTGGTAAATCCGAAAGTTTTTTAAGTTCAAAAGTAGTCAATGATGACCAGGGAAGACCCCTGCAATTAATCAATTATGCTGCCGATGGATCTGTAATTGACAGCTATCAATATACATATGAGGCTAATTTCCAAAAAATTGAACTATCCGAATATGGCAAGAAAACCTGTGCCTGGTCCTACTCCTATAATGCCGAGGGTGCTTTAATCAGAAGTGAGTACAGAGAATTTCCAGACGATTCCTACGAAATTGAAACCTATACCTATGACGCTAAAGGTAGACTTACAGAGGTTTTAATGGATGTTTACCCGCAGGAAGTTGAAGAGGAAGAACCGGCTACCGGTCTGGAATTGGTTTGGAATGAGCAAAATCAATTGCTTTCTATCAGTGAGATTTATGGGGATGAAGAGGAAGCCCGTATCGATTTTCAATACAATGACCTGGGGCAGGTGGAAAATGTAAAAAAATACCTCTACCTCGTAGACGAAGATGATGAAGATGTTGAAGAAATTGTAGATGAACAAAGACCCAAATATAATGAGGAGGGCAAATTAATTGAAAATAAAATTACTTATCATTCCAATCAGACGGCCCTGCATATTTTTTACAGTTATGAGGCAGATGGACTTCGAACCTTGCACAAAGAATATGAATCCAAAAAGCTGGTGAAAAGTATTGAATTTAAGGAAGATGCCGAAGGTAATCTACTTCATTCGAAAGAAATTTTTTATGATATTGCCTCCGAAAAAATAGATTCCTACAGTTACAACTATCTATAAATGTTTACAGGAATCATAGAAAAATTAGCAAAAATTGTTCACATAGAACAAGAAGGTACTAACCTGCACTTCAGCTTAGAATCTGAACTTTGTCCTGAATTGAAAGTGGACCAATCTTTGGCTCATAATGGTGTTTGTCTGACTGTTACTGAAATACATGGAAATCAATATAGGGTAACTGCCGTTGATGAAACCCTGCAAAGAACAGCCCTGTCTCAATGGAAAGTAGGTCAGTTTGTTAATTTGGAAAGAGCCATGCCCTTTCATGGAAGAATGGACGGACATATGGTTCAAGGTCATGTGGATGTTTTAGGAAAATGTACAGACATAAAAGATGTAAATGGCAGTTGGACCTTTCATTTTAGCTATCCAGCGAATCCTAACCATATTTTAGTTGATAAAGGGAGTATAGCAGTAAATGGTGTCAGCCTTACGGTTGTAGAACCTGCCCTTGATTACTTTC
>CAZNNX010000130.1:6302-8533 GCA_964574485.1 uncultured Saprospiraceae bacterium
TTTCATGTGGCCATCATTCCTTATACCTACCAGCATACCATATTTCAATTTCTTAAAACAGGCGATTATGTTCATCTCGAATTTGATATCATCGGAAAATATCTGGCCAAGTACGCCCAATTGTATATGAAATCTTAAAAAATCAAATTATAATACAGTTGCATGATAGAATTACATTTTAAAATCCGAGTGAAGACTCGGATTTTTATTTTGAATTATAACCTACTTTTTTTTCGGTCAACTCCTCTGCTATAATTTTACTTTCAGTTCAAGTCGTCCGCCAAAACCTAGTTCAATGATTTTTTGAAGTGTCGAAATGCGAGCTTCTTTAATATTGTTCTCAATTTTTGAAATGTAGGATTTAGTTGTCCCAACTTTTTCTGCAAGTTGTTCTTGTGTCATTCCCATTTCAACACGAGTGTTGTGGATTAAAGCACCGATTTTAAATGCTTCATAACCTGCTTCAAGTTCGTCACGCTCTTTTGTTCCAAGTTTGCCATAGTTTTTTTCTTTAAACTCTTCAAGAGTTATCAAGTTTTTATTTTTACTCATATCAGTTATTTTTCTATTTTGAATTCGTGAATGCTTTGCATTTCGCTTTCATATTCTGCTTTTATTTTAATTGCTATTTCTATTTCTTTCTTAGGTGTCTTTTGCGTTTTCTTTTGAAATCCGTTCGCTAAAACAACTAGTTGTCCTTGGTCAAAAAAGCAGAAAATTCTAAAAATGTCGCTACCAAGTTGGACTCGGATTTCATAAAGACCGTCCGTGTTCTCAATGTGTTTCAGATACGTTTCAGGAACTCTTTGTAGGTCTTCAACCAATTCAAAAGTCCAAACAATTTTTGCTTTTACTTTTTTGTTTTGTTTGTTAAAGAAGTCTTGAAAGTAGTTCTTGTAAAACGTAATTTTTCTATGTTTCTGATTTTTGTCCATCCCGATTATAATCGGTACAAAGTTACAAATGTTTTCCTAAAGTGAAACATAAAACTTGTTTTTTTGATGATGTCCTGTTGTAGGTTTTCTATAATCGTATATAATTTGATAATTTATTTAATTCAATAGAATTAAAAGTCAATATCAAACTTGAAAATTAATGCAAGTGATCTGGATTTTTTAATTACAAAGATTTATTAACCCAGTATTATAGTTTGTAAACATCTTTTCACCCTAAAATCTTTCAAAACAGCTCAAATCATCTTACAATTTTACTGTTTCTTTATCAATTTTTTCAATTCTCCCCTGGATTCCATCTGAATGAAATAAATCCCCGCAGGCCAAAATCCTGTTTCAATTTGATTCCGCGTAGATTCGATCTTTGATTCCAAAACAGTTCTACCCAAAAGATCCAATATCTTAAACTTCTCTCCTACCATGTCCTCGCCATTTTCAATGATGAAGAAATTCTCATGTGGATTGGGATATACATTCCATTCTGTTTCTTCCCAGGTATGAACATCCGTAGGTCTTGAGGCTGCAAAAACATCAGGATAAAACACACATTTCTTCAATACAATTACCACCGTATCTCTTGATTCACAGCCTAATGCCGTGCTAACCTTCACAACGTAAATTCCCGGATTAAAAGTATTGATGATTTGACTAGTTTCTCCCGTATTCCAAAGGAAAGAAGCACCGGCATTTCCAGCGTCCAGCGTTACAAGGGTACCTTTACAAACTTTTCTGTCCGGACCTAAATTAACAGCAGGTTTTTTCCCAACAACCAATGTGATATTGGTTCTTCCCTGACATCCAAAAGCATCAGTTCCTATGACCGTATAGGTTCTTGTTTTAATTGGATTTGCCAAAACACTGGCTCCTGTTGTTGAAGATAAGGCCAAATTGGGTGACCAACTGTAGCTGTTGGCTCCTGAAACCTGTAATAGTCCAGTTTCACCCTGACAAATTGTATCTCCTATGCCAATCAATTGGGGCAATGATCTGACCTGAATCAAAACAGAATCAACCGACTGACAGTTTCCGTTCCCAGTTGCCGTAACATAATACTGCGTGTTTTGTGTTGGGTTGGCTATCGGATTTGCAATATTGGGATTACTTAAGGATTGTGCGGGCGACCACTGATAAGTTTGTGCACCGGAAACGAATAGACCAATATTTTGCCCTGAACAAACCGTACTATCGTTGGATATGCTTAGTTGAGGCAATGGGATTATTATCAAATTTAAAGTGATGGTAGAATCACAACTTGCGGCATTAGTTCTGACTTGAGTG
>CAZNNX010000131.1:0-8258 GCA_964574485.1 uncultured Saprospiraceae bacterium
GGGAAAAATATATATGGATTCAGATGTAATTCAGGTGGTATCAAAGGAAGCCCCCCTTGTTGTTGCCTCATGGGGATTGTCTAGGGGAGACTCATTTCAAATGAATCAAAAAAAATTAATAATCATCGATATTTTCTAATGAATAAAAGATTTGATCTCATCGTCGTTGGTGCTGGCTTTGCAGGATTAAAACTGGCATTGGAAAGAGCAAAAAAAGGGGATAAAGTCGCATTAATCGATAAAAACAATTATCACAATTTTCAGCCCTTGATGTATCAGGTGGCAACAGCAGGATTGGAGACTGGTACTATTTCATACCCCATCAGAAAATTGATACAGAGGTACAGGAATCTCAGGTTTTACTGGGCCGATGTAAAAAAAATTGAGGTAGATAAAAAAATGATTTGGTTGCATACTTCTGTTGAGAATGAATATCTAATCTATGATAAGTTGGTTCTGGCAACGGGAACTACAAATAATTTCTTCCAATTTGAAGATAAAAAAGATCTTTTCATGTCTTTGAAAAGTATTCCGGAAGCCTTAGATCTGAGAAGTCATATTTTGCAAAATTTGGAGTTGGCTGTGATGGAGGATAATCCCCTGAAAAGAGAGGAGCTTTTGAATATTGCCATTGTAGGCGGTGGACCAACAGGAGTGGAATTGGCCGGGGCTCTTGCAGAGATGAAGATTCATGTTTTACCAAAAGATTATCCAGAATTGGATATCAAGCAAATGAAAATTAGTTTATTTCAAAGGGGGCCTCGACTTTTAGAAATGCTTGATGAGAGTCTTTCAAAAAAGGCTGTTCAATATCTTGAAGATTTAGGTGTACAGGTACATTTGAAAACAGCAGTAACCAACTATGACGGTGATGCACTGGAGTTAAATGGGAATGAAAAATTCTTAACGGATACCGTGATATGGGCAGCTGGTGTTCGGGCCATTAGTCCGGAGGGTTTGAACAAGGCAACTTTTTTACCCAATGGCAGGGTTATGGTCTCAGAGTACACCGAAATAATTGGCTATCAAGATATTTTTGCCATAGGTGATCTGGCTTGCATGAAAACAGCAAGCTACCCAGATGGCCATCCCCAGATTGCTCCCGTAGCAATGGATCAGGCTACATATTTGTCTCAATTTCTTGAGAAAGCCAGAAAGAATAAACCACAACTACCTTTCGTTTATCAACACAAGGGATCTATGGCTGTTGTGGGCAGAAATAAGGCTCTGGTTGATCTGCCAGGTTGCAGGCTAACCGGATTCTTTGCATGGTTTATCTGGATGTTTGTCCATTTAATGTCATTGGTTGGATTCAGGAATAAACTGGCAGCTTTAGTTACCTGGACCTACAGTTATTTCACCTATGACAAGGCTTTGCGACTTATTATCAGAACCTTTCAGAGAAAAAATCAGGCATAGTTTTTAAAGGCAAACCTTTGATTTTGTCTGTGTGTCTTCATATCCGTTGGATATAAAGTCTTGTAAGCTTCCCCTAGATACTCGCTGATATCACCCGCCATCAAAGATTCCTGACTTTTAGCCTCTGCTGCAAAATCACCAGCCAGGCCATGTAGATAAACACCAAGTATACAAGACTCCAATGGGCTGTATTCCTGTGCCAGCAAACCTGCTAATATGCCTGTTAAAACATCGCCGCTTCCTGCAGTCCCCATACCCGGATTGCCCGTTGAATTGAAGTAACAATTGCCATCAGGTGTTGCAATACAGCTATTTGCACCCTTCAAAATAATAAATACATCAAGTTCCATTGCTTTTTCCCTCAATAAATGAAAGCGGTCAAAGCTATTGTTTGTTTTGCCAAACATGCGTTCAAACTCTTTGGGATGTGGAGTAAGAATACTGTTTTTGGGTATATATTCCATCCAATCTGGGCTCTGAGCTAAGATATTCAGGGCGTCTGCATCTAATACAGTAGGATTGTTCATGTTTTTTAATATATAACAAAGGGCATTTCTTGTTTTGTTTTTGGTGCTCAATCCACAACCCACAGCTACCGCATTATACTTTTGTAATTCATAGACTTTAGTTACAATAAATTCATCTTCATCCAGGGTTACCATGGCTTCGGGAATAGCTTGTTGCATGACCTGAAAGCCACAGGATGGAACATGTACAGTAACCAAACCCGCTCCAGTTTTCAAACAGGATTTGGTAGCAAGTATGGCCGCCCCCAGCTTGCCATGGCTTCCCATCACCAATAAGGCATGCCCAAACATTCCTTTATGAGAAAACTTGGGACGCACTTTGAAAATTGTTTTGGCCATAGTCTCATCTACGTAAAAATAGCTGCAGGGAACATTTTTGATAAAGGTAGGATCTAGTCCTATCGATCTAAAATGAAAACTACCTACATAGGGAAAATTGTCAGGCAGAAGAAAAGCCAATCTTGGCATTTCAAATGAAAAACTATGGTCGGCATGTATCACCTCGCCGTAAGTTGCTGTGTCGCTGAAAAGTCCACTTGGCACATCAACAGAAATGACAAGATTACAGAGTTGGTTTATAAATTTAAAAATAGCCACCAATTCTCCGCCAATCGGTTTGTTTAATCCACTGCCAAGTATCGCATCGATCAATATTTCATCGTTTTCAAAAACAGGGATATCATCATCGGAAGAAATCAGGTGAACTGGACAAATATTTTTACTTTGTACCAACTCAAGTGCCAGTTTAAATTCAGGACTTTGATGATCAAAGAGTTCTATAATGAATATCTCAACTGTATATCCATGAGCAGACAGATAATCTGCGATCATCAAGCCATCACCACCATTGTTGCCCTTGCCACAAAAAATGTTTACTGCCTTTTCCGTACCAAATCTTTCCTCATACCATTGTCCAAAAACCTGAGCTGCTCTCTGTAACAGTTCAAAGGAGCTTATAGGTTCATTAACAATCGTCGATTGATCTGCCTCTCTAATTTGTAGTGTGCTTAATATCTTCATTTTCTTTCAGATTTACTTTTTTTCCGAATGAATTAAAAAATCTGTCTTTGATCTGGGTGATTTCTTTTTTTTCATTACCCCAAAGGACAAAGGACAAAGTGTATAGCTTATTGCCCATAACAACCAGCTGTACATAAAGCTGGAAGTCGGTAGCTTGTAATTTATATTGGGCTGCAGTGTACAAATTAAGAAATAAAAAGGGTTTTTTTTCTATAATCTGAGGAGATTTCTTCTCTTGGTCTGAATCCTTAAAATCTTCAAGTAAATCATTCAAAACCGTTTCATAAAATTTATGGATTTGCTCTTTATTGATTTCGTAGGCTTGCTCATTTTCTAAAGAACTGATTGAGACGAAACAATCGTAAGATTTTTTTGGATAGTGAAACTCTACTCTTTTTTTTCCTTTACTGATTTTTTTCCAGGGTTTTTTGGGAAATCCTATATAATTTGATTCATCAAGCATTACCAGGGTCCAACCTTCTGGAATGGTACCCGGAGATAATTTTAAACTGTCATTAAATTCAAACTTTTCATTACTATCATCAATCGAACTGCTATTTATTTCCTTATCTGAATTTTTACTGTCTGCGCAAGAAAGAATAAACATCGATATTAATACAAACAATAGCTTGGAAATAAAAAGCAATGAGTTTCTTTTTCGCATGTCTCAATCTTTTTTGTTCTGAATGGTTAATCCCAATTCATCCCATTGCGCTTTTGTAATCTCACTTGGGGAACCCATCATTAAATCTTTTGCTTGCTGGTTCAAAGGGAAGGCAATTACTTCCCTGATATTGTCCTTGTCTGAAAACACCATAGCCATTCTATCCAAACCAGGGGCGATTCCCCCATGAGGAGGGGCTCCAAATTTAAATGCATTGATCATATGACCAAACCTCTTATCAACTTCTTCCTGAGGATAACCTACAATTTCAAAGGCTTTGTACATAATATCTGGCCTGTGATTTCTGATTGCTCCGGAAGATAGTTCAATGCCATTACAAACGATATCATATTGGTAGGCATTTACCGCTGCATAATTTCCAGTTTGGATAGCTTCTTCCAAAGCTGCCATTTCACCTTGTGGCATTGAGAAAGGATTGTGAGAAAAGTCCCATACTTGTTTCTCATCGTCAAATTCATACATGGGGAAATCTACAATCCAACAAAAAGCGAGAAGATTAGGGTCGGCCAGTTTCAATTCTTGAGCCACCCAGGTTCTGATTTTACCCAGAGCGGGATTCACTATTTTTTTATCACCGGCCATGAGGATGATTGCATCGCCGAGTTCTGCGCCCAAAATAGACTGTAGGGCATGTAGTTCATTTTCTTCCATTACTTTGGCAATGGAACCCTTCCATTCTCCTTCCAGGCATTGCAGGTATCCGATTCCGAAAGCACCATTGTCTTTAGCAATTTGTTGTGCCTGATCGAAAAATTTTCTAGATTGTTGTGCGGCATTTTTAACCAGGATAGCCTTGATTGATTTGCCACTATCAAACATATCTTTATACACCTTGAAATTGGAATTGGCAAATACTGAACTGACTTCATGCATTTTCATGTCAAACCTGATATCAGGTTTATCATTGCCGTACCATTCCATTGAATCGTGAAACTTTATTCTGGGGAATGGAAAAGAATTGACTAGCTTTTGGCAAACTTTAGGTATCAGATATGCGTACATTTCCTCCAGAAGAGCAAATAGTTCGTCTTGGGTAATGAAAGACATCTCCATATCCAATTGATAAAATTCTCCGGGAGATCTGTCTGCCCTTGCATTTTCATCCCGAAAACAGGGAGCTATTTGAAAATATTTATCTATGCCGGAGCACATTAAAAGTTGTTTGTATTGCTGAGGCGCCTGCGGTAGCGCATAGAACTTGCCTGGATACAACCTGCTTGGAACAACATAATCTCTTGCACCCTCTGGTGAACTTGCTGTAAGTATCGGAGTTTGTATTTCTAAAAACCCCTTGGAAGCTAAGAAATTTCTGATTTCCATCATTAATTTGAATCTCATTTTCAAGGCTTCCTGCAATTCAGATCGTCTTAAATCGATAAACCTGTATTTTAGTCTCAGATCTTCCCCCGGATTTTCATGAAGCTGGAAGGGCAAATTTTCAACCAAAGAATCTATGATCAATGCAGTGCATTCCACTTCAATTTCACCAGTTGCCATAAGGCTATTGCTGTCTTTTCCTCTGGAAATTACTTTTCCTTCCACAAAAATGATACTCTCCGGCTTTAGGGATCTTGCTTTTTCGAAAGTTTCAGGAAAATTATCCTGAAATACTAATTGAGTTTTTCCATAGTGGTCTCTGAGGGTAATAAAAATTAAACTTTTACTGATGATCCGAATATCGGAAACCCAACCGGCCAGTTTTACATGCAGGCCTTCATGACTTGCTCTTAATTCACCACAATGGTGTGATCTATATTTTGACATGAGAATATGATTTTGGGCACAAAGGTACAAGATTAGATGCAATTTTTAAACTTTGCCCTGCTTTGATAAAAAAAATAGAAATGAATATGAAATCTCAACTGCTTTTGTAAATTTGTCATGTTAAAAATATAATAATTATGATTTTAGAAAAATTAGTTGCTATCAGCGGAAAGAGTGGATTGTTCTCCATGGTTGGAAATCGTAGCAACGGACTAATTGTTGAGGAGTTAGATACACAAAAAAGATTTTTTGCATCTAGTAGAATGCACCAGTTTACACCTTTGGCTTCCATCTCAATTTATACTGAAGATGAAGAAAATACTGTAGAGTTAAGAGAGGTTATGCTTCGCATGTTGGTTGCCATGACTAATCTTCCGGTAGAAGACGCCAATGCTGATTCCACAAAATTACGCCAATATTTTTCTCAAATTATGCCAGAACATGACAGAGAACGGGTGTTGATCAGTGATATAAAAAAATTGATTAAATGGTTTCAATTTCTTCATGCCAAAGGACTTATCACCGAAACGAATCTGCAAAAACCTGCTTCTACTGAAGTAGAGGAAGAGGCTTAATATCAGATTATCCGCAATAAAGAGAATCTTCTTTCTGTTCTTCAATTCCATATTGTAGCTGAAATTGAAAACCCTTATATTCAGTTTCTATTTTTTGTAATACTTCAAGTATTGCATCTTTTTCCTTGAGGCTAACCAGGTCTTTTCTGAACTCTTTAATATGAGGAATGCCTCGAAAATAGTTGGTGTAGTGTCTTCTCATTTCAACTATACCTAAAAATTCGCCCTTCCATGCTATAGAATGAAGAAGATGTTTTCTTGCAGCATCAACTCTTTCTTCTAAACTTGGTGCAGGGAGCAATTCACCAGTTTTGATAAAATGCTTGACTTCCCTGAATATCCAGGGATAACCAATGGATGCTCTACCAATCATGATGCCATCCACTCCGTACTTATTTTTATATTCAACTGCTTTTTGCGGGCTATCAATATCACCGTTTCCAAAAATAGGCATTTGTATTCTGGGGTTTTCCTTTACTCTTGCAATATGAGACCAATCTGAGTGCCCTTTATACATTTGAGCTCTGGTGCGAGCATGTATGCTGAGTGCAGCAACACCAATATCTTGTAATCTCTCTGCCACTTCATCGATATTAATGGAATTATCGTCCCAACCCAAACGTGTTTTTACAGTAACTGGCAGATCTGTGCTGTCAATTACTGCTTTGGTAAGACGAATCATCAGATTTACATCTTTCAAAACTCCGGCACCAGCACCCTTGCAAACTACTTTTTTTACAGGGCAGCCAAAATTGATGTCTACCAAATCCGGATTTACAGTTGATACAATTTTTGATGATAATGACATGGCCTCTTCATCTCCCCCAAAAATCTGTATTCCTATAGGTCTTTCAACCTCAAAAATATCCAATTTCTTTCTGCTTTTTATCGCGTCGCGAATCAATCCCTCAGACGAGATAAACTCAGTGTACATTAAATCACAACCATGTTCCTTACATAGAAAACGGAAGGGTGGATCACTCACATCCTCCATTGGGGCAAGTAAAAGCGGAAAATCTCCCAAATCTATATTTCTGATTTTAGTCATCTTAATTTTTTGTAAAGGTAGTAAATTTTGATCTCGACCTGTAACCAGGATTTGTAAAAAAAATATATCAATTAACCATTAATTAACATGAAAAACGAATTGGCTTAACAATAGAAAACAATTTTTGCATCGTGATTAGAAAAATTTCATCAAATCCAAAATCTAACTAAAATGAAAAAATTATTGTTCGCTATGATTGCAATTTCAACATTTGCAATCCAATCTTGTAAAGAAGAAGACAAATGTAAAGATGTAACTTGTCCTAATGGTCAGGTATGTGTAGATGGAACTTGCCTAGGGGCAACAACTAATATTGTTGTAAGTGATAATATTGCGGCTAACACTACATGGACAAATGATAATGTGTATGAATTGGCTGGTAGAATTACAGTTTTATCTGGTGCTACTTTAACAATTGAAGCGGGTACAGTAATCAAAGGTCAAGCAGGTACTGGTGTTAATGCAACAGCTTTATTAATTGCAAGAGGTGGTAAATTAATTGCAGAAGGTACAGCAAGCTTACCAATCATCTTCACTTCAGTTGCTGATGAAATAACTCCTGCTGATGTAGCTGCTGGTAATTTAGCTTCACCTAACTTAGATGCGTCAACACAAGGCTTGTGGGGTGGTTTAATCGTTTTGGGTAATGCACCAATTTCGGCTTCTGCATCAGAAATTCAAATTGAAGGTATTCCTACTACAGATCCAAATGGTTTGTATGGTGGCAATAATGCTGCTGACAATTCTGGTGTTTTAAAATATATTTCTATCAGACATGGTGGTGCTAATATCGGTAATGGTAATGAAATCAATGGTTTGACTTTGGGAGGTGTAGGTAATGGAACAGTTATCGAAAATATTGAAATTATTGGTAATCAGGATGATGGAGTTGAATTTTTTGGTGGTTCTGTAAATGCTAGAAACATCGTAGTTCTTTTCTCTGGTGATGATGCGATTGACACAGATCAGGCTTGGTCTGGTACTGTTGATAACTTTATCGTAATTTGTGGACCCGCTACAGATCATGCCTTGGAAATCGACGGTCCTGAAGGAACAACAACCGCCGCTCATACAGTAAGAAATGGTTCTATTTTAGGTGATCCTTCTTCTGAATTAGCTGATTTCAGAGCTTGTGCTGACGGTACTTTCTCTAATTTTTTTTTCTTCGGATTTCCTAATCCAACATTTGCTTGTCCATCAGGGACTGGCAGCGGTGATTT
>CAZNNX010000132.1:0-8238 GCA_964574485.1 uncultured Saprospiraceae bacterium
CTCTCGATTGCCCGGTTTGTGACCAGGCAGGTGAATGTCATTTACAGGATCTTGCCTATGAACATGGCTCTGCCAAATCGAGATATGAAGAGGAAAGAAGAACATTTGAACCCATAGACATCGGAGATAAAATCAAACTCCACATGAATCGTTGCATACTTTGCTATCGTTGTGTTCATGTGGCCAACCAACTGACTGAGGAACGAGTGCATGGCGTGCTACACCGTGGTGATCATGCAGAAATCAGTACCTATATCGAAAAAGCTGTTGAAAATGATTTTTCAGGAAATATGATTGACGTTTGTCCTGTTGGCGCTCTAACTGACAAAACAGCTCGATTCAAAAGCAGAGTTTGGTTTTTGAGACCTATGCAGGCCTCCTGTTCCTGTGAAACTTGCTCAGGTAAAGCCGTATTGTGGATGTTTGGAAACGAAGTATACAGAGTTACAACCAGAAAAGATAGCTATGATGAAGTTCAAACCATTGATGGGAAAGATGCCTGGATTTGCAACCATTGTCGTTTTGAGAAAAAAGATTTGAGTCATTGGCAATTGGAAGGTCCCTACAAGGTAGACCGTCATTCTGTCATTTCTCAGGGTAAATATGCTACCCATAACAAACAAAATCCTAAAATAGATCGCTAAGCATGGACTTTTACTTCATCATAGAAAAAACAATATTGGTAGTTCTCATTTTTATACTATCTCTATTCGTTGCTGCTTATACTACTTTTTTAGAAAGAAAGGTTGCTGCTTGGTTTCAAGACAGAATCGGCCCGGACAGAGCTGGTCCTTTTGGAATTCTTCAGCCCATAGCAGATGGAGTTAAAATGTTTATGAAAGAAGATTTCATACCCAGATTTTCAGATAAATGGCTTTTTATTCTTGGCCCCGGCATAACTATGTTTACTGCCCTCATACCCAGTGTAATTATTCCCTGGGGCCCCTCTATTGAAATTGCCGGACGCGTAGTGGAACTTCAAATTACTGACTTTAACTTTGGGATACTTTTTATATTCGGTGTACTTTCTGTCGGTGTTTATGGCATCATGGTAGGCGGTTGGGCCTCGAATAATAAATATTCTCTTTTTGGTGCCATTCGAGCTTCTTCTCAGATGATTTCATATGAACTAGCCATGGGCATTTCTGCCATTACAATCATTATGATGACAGGCTCATTGAGCCTCACTGAAATTGTAAAGCAACAACATGGGATGAATTGGAATATTTTCTACCAACCCGTTTGCTTTATTGTATTTTTTGTTTGTGCTCTGGCCGAAACCAACAGGGCGCCCTTTGATTTACCTGAGTGCGAGTCTGAACTTATCGGAGGCTATCATACAGAATACAGCTCTATGAAATTAGGGATGTACCTTTTTGCAGAATATGTATCCATCTTCATTTCCTCAGCATTGATGTCTGTTTTGTTTTTAGGAGGGTACAACTTTCCAGGTATGGATTTCTTTAGTGGCAATCTGCTCGCTGTATTAGGAATTGTAGCTTTCTTGATCAAAATAGGTTTCTTCATATTCCTGTTTATGTGGATTCGCTGGACCCTACCTCGTTTTCGCTTTGACCAGCTCATGCATCTGGGATGGAAATCATTAATTCCCATATCCATTGTCAATTTATTGATCACAGGACTTGTTATCGCCTTATATCAGGGTTGGTTTTTTTCTTCTTAAAAACTTCGTATCATGTACAACTTGAGTAATAGAAAAAAGGTCGTATCAGATAAACCCATGACATTCATGGAAAGAATTTATCTTCCTGCTGTTTTGAATGGTATGCTCATCACCTTACGTCACCTGATGGGTAGACATAACACAACCCGTTATCCTGAAGTACAAAGACAATTTGCTCCGGTTTACAGAGGCATGCATGTTCTAAAAAGAGATGAAAATGGAAGAGAAAATTGTACAGCTTGCGGATTATGTGCCGTTGCCTGTCCTGCCGAAGCCATAACGATGACGGCTGCTGAAAGAAAAAAAGGAGAAGAACATTTGTACAGGGAAGAAAAATATGCTGCTGTTTATGAAATTAATATGTTGAGATGTATCTTTTGCGGACTTTGTGAAGAAGCTTGTCCGAAAGAAGCCATATTTTTAACGGATCGGATCGTGCCAACTGAATTTCAGCGAAATGAATTCGTTTACGGTAAAGATAAATTAGTTGAAAGTGTAGAGCATCCGATCGATATTAGTAAAAGGCAACACACCGGAAAAAGATTAAAATGATGACGATAGAATTATTAACATATATACTGGGAGGAATGACAATTGCATGCGCCTTACTGGTTATCCTAAGCAAACATCCTGTTCGTAGTGTGCTGTATCTGGTCCTTACCTTTTTTATGATACCCGGCCATTATATTCTGCTCAATGCTCAATTCCTAGCCATTGTGAATATTATTGTTTATGCCGGTGCCATCATGGTCCTCTTTCTTTTTGTCCTTATGCTTTTAAACCTCAATGAAAAGGAAAATCCCAGGAAAAACGATTACATCAGTCTGATTTCCGTACTGTCAGGCGGCGCCCTGTTCTTAGTTATTCTCTCTGTATTGAAAGAAGGATTGAACCTTCAAGAACTGCCTCAAATGAGCTCCGTTGGTTTGGTAGAGGAATTAGGTAATTTATTGTTTACAAAATATGTTCTGCCTTTCGAAATTTCATCCATCCTTTTCCTCTCTGCCATGGTAGGCGCCTTGCTTCTTGCCAGAAAGGACAAAAAAATAAATGAACATTTATGAATTTTTACCTCATTTTATCTCTTATTCTTTTTTGTATTGGCATTATAGGTCTGATAACAAGAAAAAATATGATTATTTTACTTATGTGCATAGAATTGATGCTCAATGCTGTAAATCTTTTATTGGTTTCCTTTTCTGCCTTTTATAAACATTCGGATCCCCAAATATTTGTTTTCTTTATCATTGTGGTTGCTGCCGCAGAGGCAACCATTGGACTTTCCATTATTATCATGGCTTTTCGGAATAATAAATCGACCGATATCAGCCTCTTCAATCAATTAAAAGGATAAAATATATGTCTCTCCAACTTTTTCTTGCCATGCTATTTCTTCCGCTTTTTACTGCGGGCATCAATGGTATCATTGGAAGGAAATTACCTTATCTGCTTTCTGGAAGTATTGCTAGTATTTCTGTTTTTATTTCATTTTGTATTGCCTTGTTTATTTTTTTCAATTTACAAGAACCTGTACATTACTCGATTTATAATGTTTTTAGCTGGCAAAAAGCTACCATTCAATTTGGATTTCAAATAGATGCCCTGTCTTCCTGGATGTCACTTATCATAACGGGAATAGGATGTCTGATTCATCTGTTTTCTATGGGTTATATAGAGGATAAAAATGAGTTTTATAAATTCTTTACCTATCTGAATTTATTTATTTTTTCTATGCTGCTCCTGGTTTTTGGAAGCAATTATTTTGTCATGTTTTTCGGATGGGAAGGTGTTGGTGTTTGTTCTTTTTTATTAATCGGCTTCAATTATAGTGATGCAAAAAAAGGATTGGCAAATGCGATGGCCGCTCGGAAGGCTTTTATCATGAATCGAATTGGAGATGCTGGCTTGCTGATAGCATTATTCTTACTTCTGAATGAATTTCAGACTTTGGAATACAGAGAAATTTATGCCCTGATCCAAAGTGGTGAACATCAACTGTCTCATCAATTTTATTTTGGATTATCACTCAGTCTTTTTTTTGCTGCAACAGGCAAAAGTGCCCAGATTCCACTCTTTACCTGGTTACCCGACGCCATGGCAGGTCCAACTCCTGTATCAGCTCTGATTCACGCTGCTACCATGGTTACTGCAGGTATTTTTATGGTAGTTCGTTCAAATTTTATTTTCGAACTGGCGCCAGATGTAAAGGAAATCATCTTGTGGATTGGCCTTTCAACAGCTTTGATAGGTGCTTTCATTGCACTTAACCAAAATGATATTAAAAAAGTGCTCGCTTACTCTACAGTCTCTCAACTGGGTCTAATGTTTGTTGCGCTGGGATGTGGCGCCTATACCGTTGCCATTTTCCATGTGACTACTCATGCCTTCTTTAAAGCGCTTTTATTCCTGTGCGCGGGAAGCATCATTCATGCCATGCATCATGAGCAGGACATTCGTAAAATGGGACAATTGAAATCTTACATGAAAATCACGCACCTTTGCTTCTTAATAGGTACGTTGGCAATTATAGGCTTTCCCTTTCTTTCCGGATTTTTCTCCAAAGATGAAATTATAGCCCATGCCTACAGCCATCATCCCATTGTTTTCATCCTCACTCTTTTTGTTGTCATAATGACTGCCATTTATATGTCAAGACTTTATTACCGTATTTTTTGGGGTAATGAAAATATAGATGAACATACCAAATCTCATTTACATGAAAGTCCCTGGACAATGACATTACCACTCTCTTTATTGGCTGTAGGTGCCTTGCTGGGTGGTTTACTCAACCTACCTTCTTTTATGGGAGGCGGGCATGCACATTTCCTTTCACATTTATTGGAACATCAGGTAGAAGGATTGGACAAAATACATCACCTTGCCCTGAGTAACTCAATTTCAATACTACTAATGGTTTCATCTGCCTTAATCGCCATATTTGCGCTCTATTTTAGTTATTTAAAATGGGGGAAAATGAAAAATGAAATCAGCGCACCTAAAACAGTTATTTGGCAATCTTTGTCTGCGAATCGCCTTTATATTGATGAATTGTATAATGCCATAATTGTAAAACCTACTGAAAAAATAGCTGCCTGGGGAGAGTATCTTATTGAAAAAATTATACTTTCTCAAATCATCCAATGGATTGGAACCAGCTTGCAATGGTCTGGAAGCTTGCTTATACGTTTTCAAAAAGGCACTGTCAATCAGTATATATTCTGGATGATTTTCGCTACTCTATTATTTTTCTTATATACTACTTTAACTATACATCTTTGGAACTGATACTGATACCCCTGCTATTAGGAATTTTGTCCTATTTGATTCCTAAAAATATACTTCCCTGGTTTGCTCTTTTAGGGTCTGCCTTGATACTGATTCATCAGATTACCCTGCTGCCCAATTTTGACCCGCAGAGTACAATTGTATTGTGGAAGGCCCAAGAGGCAATGCCTTTGGGTTTAACCTTTGAAATGAAATGGGATGGATTTTCAATGCTCATGCTACTCATGACTTCTTCCATTAGTTTTTTGATATTTCTGAGCAATTTTAACAGAAATCTTGCTAAAAGCAACAACTTTACTGGCTTGGCCTTTTTTATGCAGTTTGGAATGAATGGTGTTTTCCTTGCGGCAGATGGTATGCTTTTCTATATTTTTTGGGAATTTACCCTCATTCCTATTTTCTTGATATTGTATCTGTATGGCTCAGGAAGTTCTCGTGTGCCGCTATTTACCTTTTTTATTTACACCTTTGCCGGATCATTAGCTATGCTGGCATCTTTTATGGCCTTAGGCGTTTTTGCCAATGACTTTTCGCATCAAAGTTTAATACAAGTACAACTTGATCCCACCCTTTCTTTTTGGATCATGATGGGATTTTTCATTGCCTTTGCGGTTAAAATTCCCCTCTTCCCCTTTCACTATTGGCAGCCGCAGACCTATTCTGATGCACCTATGGCAGGAACTATGCTGCTTTCTGCCCTGATGCTTAAAATGGCTCTTTTTGGTATTGTAAAATGGATGTTGCCCACTTGCTCAGAAGTATTGTATCAAAGCAAATGGTTATTACTGATTTTAAGTCTGATAGGAATCATTTACGGGGCCTTGGTGGCTATGCGACAATACGATATCAAAAAACTATATGCCTTTGCATCTCTGAGTCATTTGGGTATCATCACAGCAGCATTGGCCCTACTTACTGAAGCTGCATTGTTTGGTGCTTCCATTCAAATTCTGAATCACAGTTTACTTTCTGTTGGCATGTTCTTAATTGCTGACATACTTGAAAACAGATTAAAAACAAAAGATATCAGACAGATGGGAGGGATTGCCAAACTAGCGCCCAGTTTTGGTTTTTGGTGTGCCATTATCACTTTGGCATCTGTTTCCGTTCCTTTTACAGCAGGTTTTATTGGTGAATTTATTATCCTCTTAGAGCTTTTTCATCACAATAATATTATGGGTATCCTGGGTCTTAGCACTGTAGTACTTGGTGCAGTTTTTATGTTACGAGCCTTTCAATTAAGTATGTTTGGATTTCCTACAATTTCCTCTTTTCAAGATTTGACTTGGAATGAACTGGCTGTTTTGTTACTCATTTCTGTAGCTGTGCTTCTTTTAGGACTTTTCCCTGACACGGTTTCTCATTTGGTTATGCCTGCACTTCAAGACATTATTTCAAGCATTCAAGATTCAAAGCAATAAATATGGAAGCCTTACTTCTTCTGTTTCTTTCGGGTATGATTTCTATGGCAGCCTCTATGTTTGGGAAAAACCAACTCGCCTTGGCTGCAGCCCTCTTGGGCATGGTTGGGGCTATTTTCCTCATGGCATTACCAGCCCCATTATTTCAATTTGCTTCTCAGTACCAAGGAATTGCCTATGAAGGCTTCCAAATTCATTTTTCAATACTTTGTATTACTCTGACTGCCTTAATTATTTGGGGAGACTCACTTCGTTTGATGCAGGACAAGGAAAATGGGTCGGATACCATCGCTCTGTATCTATTTTCTTTGTGTGGTGTTTTGATTCTGATCGGATTCAAAGACCTGTTCATGTTTTTTCTGGGTTTGGAAATCATGTCTATTCCACTGTATGTGTTGGCTGGGTCTGACAAAAACAGTTCCTTCTCCCGGGAAGCTGCAGTTAAATATTTTTTTACGGGTTCTTTCATAACCTGTTTTATTTTATTGGGCATTGCGCTTATTTATGGAGCTACGGGTACTTTTGAATTGTCTGAAATGAAACAGGTCATATTGGAAGCCAAGGTAAATCTTCCGATGCTGCAGGTAGGAACAATTATGCTTGCCATTGGATTTCTGTTTAAAGTGGGTGCGGCTCCTTTTCATTTTTGGGGTCCGGATGTATACCAGGGTAGCCCGAATTATATAACAGCATTTATGGCCTCTACGATAAAAATCGCAATGCTATTTAGCTTTTATACTTTTTTCTCCCTTTTATTTGAACCCATCAGTAAAACATGGATTCCCCTGCTCCAGGCTGCCATACTCATCTCTTTATTTTTGGGTTATTTGGTTGCCTTACATCAAACCTATTTTAAAAGACTACTTGCCTACTCCAGTATTACCCATTCTGCTTTTGCCTTATTTTCTTTACTTTGCTTTAAAGAAAGCTCACTGCAACATTTGTTTATTTTTACAATAGGTTATGGATTCTCTATTGTTGGACTGGTGAGTTCACAGGTTGCTATGCGGAATACAGCGGATCAGATAGACCAAATCAAGGGAAAGGGTTTACAATATCCACTTTTGGGTCTGCTTTGGATAAGCGCTTTATTTTCATTAACGGGCTTACCCCCTTTCACAGGATTCTTCGGAAAAACCTTTTTATTTTACGAAGCATTTTCTCATTTTCCGGCGCTTGTGATGGCAGGGTTAATCAGCACAGCCATTGGCTCCTACTTTTACCTGCAACTGATTATGCACGCATTTCAGCCAGAATCTGATCAGGCTACCAAAACGCCGATACCTTTGGCCTTGCAGGCGATTCTTCTTCTTTGCATTTGTTCGATTTGCGGAGGATGGTTATTTATATTTTGGATTTGATCCTGCTTGCCTCTCAGAGCGAAGAAAATTGATTTCATCTTTTAATACTTGAATCAAATCCTCATACACTTTCAGTGTTTGATCCATTTGTTGATGAACTTCCAGATGGGTTGCCGCATTCCCTCCCTGTTGATTGAAATTTTGTTGAATCAGAACAGATTCTTCATTCAGCAATACCATCATGTTTACATCCAATACTTTAGCCAAATCTCTGATACGTGCCAGAGTCATAGTTTCTGGTTTCTTCTCCATATTGGAATAAGCTTGCTGACTTACCCCCATTTTATTTGCAATATATTCCTGGCTAAATCCCTTTGATTCTCTCAGTAGTCTGATATTTTCAGAAACATTTTTTTTCATAGATCTTATACAATTAGATATAAAGATAAGCTAAACTTCTTTTAGAGAGTGGATTTGTATTAAAAATAAGTAATCTTTTATCAGACAACCGAACACTATTTACAATTTTAAATTGTTATTTACAAAT
>CAZNNX010000133.1:0-8174 GCA_964574485.1 uncultured Saprospiraceae bacterium
TTAAAAAACCTCGTTTTATTAAATGTATTTTCACACCAAGACCACTTATACGAAGGTTACTGCAGGTTCATGGGTAAAGTTTGCAAAAATAACATGTTCTAATGTAAGAGCTTGCCGATACAAAGCCTCTGCCAGTTTGGGATGCGCATGACCATGTAAATTCATCCACCAAGATGCAATGGCATCAATATAAGTATTACCTTTGTCATCAAATAATAGGGCTCCTTCTCCCCTAACAATTGGAATGTTTGGACCTGATAATTTCATTTGTGTAAAAGGGTGCCAAACAACATTTGCATCGAGTTCTGTCCAATTCATTTTTTTTATTTTGAAACAAAATTAATTCATTATAAGTTTGATTATAAAATAAGTTCATGAAAAATATTACCGAGGACAAATCGTCCATTCTCTTTATAGTTTTAGGCGGTTTCTTTATTTGCAATGCTTTATTGGCAGAATTTATAGGCATTAAAATTTTTTCTTTGGAAAAAACCTTAGGTCTATCTCCGGTTGATTTCAATTTGTTTGGTAATGTTTTGTCATTCCAGCTCACTGCGGGTGTTGTAATGTGGCCTGTTGTTTTTGTACTGACGGATTTAATAAATGAATATTATGGCCCCAAGGGGGTTCGTTTTTTATCGAATGGAGCCATTATGCTTATTATTTATTCCTTTATTATGGTATTCATTGCCATACAACTTTTTCCTGCCGACTGGTGGGTTGGTTCCAAAAAAGAATTGGGTATACCCGATATGCAAATTGCTTTTCAATCAATCTTTGGCCAGGGTTTATGGATTATTATTGGTTCGCTCACTGCATTTTTGGTAGGGCAAATCATAGATGTTTATGTTTTTCGTTGGCTTAAATTAAAAACCGGGGGGAAATTTATTTGGTTGCGTGCAACAGGAAGCACCTTAGTTTCTCAACTCATAGATAGTTTTGTGGTATTATACATAGCTTTCGGAATAGGTGCCAATTGGGAGATAGATCTTATTATTGCTATTGGATTGATGAATTATTGTTACAAATTTGCGGTAGCAATTGCGCTAACGCCTGTATTGTATTGGGTTCATTATGGAATAGATTATTACCTGGGTGAGTCACTTGCTACTCAAATGAAGAAGGATGCTTTGTTGTGAACCACCAGGCTCTAGCCCCCTCTAATTTTTCCGGGCTGCCAATATCAAACCAATAGGTATGGTTCACAGGGCAAAGTTGAATGGGATGCATTTCAGAAAGCCTTACCAATGAGGGAATGATAGAAAATTTACCCTCTTCCGATTCTAATTCAAACCATTGCCTTGAAATCAGCATAATGCCACTGTATGCATATGAATTTTTTTCTTCTCTGAATTGTACCCGATTCGATCTGCTTTCATCCTGCCAACCACATAGATGAAAATTTTCGTCAGCAAGCAATTTTCGGTTACTATTACGATTCATAACTGCCAGACTGGCAATGTAGTCATGTTGATGCAATTCGATTAAATTTAAAATATTCATATCAGACAGAATATCAGCATTATAAACTAAGATAACATCAGAATTAAGAAAAAAATCTTTGGCTTTTTTTAATGCCCCTCCCGTTTCAAGGAGTTCATTGGTTTCATCTGATATAAAAATATCTAAATGCAGATCCAACTTTTTTACCCATTCGAAAATTTGATGGGCATGCGCGTGTACATTAATACAAACTTCTCTGATTCCTGCCTGATAAATCTGTAACAATACCCAATATAAAACAGGCTTGCCTCCTATTTCAACTAATGCCTTAGGCTTATCTTTGGTTTCAGGCTTAAGTCGCGTACCCAAACCTGCAGCAAAAACCATTGCTTTTATTTTCCTTGGCTTCATAATTGACCTTAAATAATATCTCTAAGTTCGGAAAAAAAATTATTTTCGCAGGATAAATATCATTAAAACAGATCAAATGAAAGAAGTATACATCGTTTCAAGCGCAAGAACTCCTATAGGTAACTTGGGAGGCGTCTTAAGTAATCAATCAGCTATCGATTTGGGTAAAGTAGCCATCAAAGCAGCCCTTGAACGTGCTGGGATTGACCCCTCGCATATTACAGAAGCATTTATGGGCAATGTCTTACAAGCCAATGTAGGTCAGGCACCTACGAAACAAGCCATCCTTGCAGCTGGACTTTCAACAGCTACTCCTTGTACAACCGTCAACAAAGTATGTGCTTCTGGAATGAAAGCAATTATGTTGGGTGCTTCAACCATCATGTTGGGTGACAACGAAATTGTACTTGCAGGTGGTATGGAAAGTATGTCGAATGCCCCACACTATTTACCAAGTGGACGTACCGGAATCAAGTACGGAAACGGACAAATTATCGACGCTATTGTTCGTGACGGATTGCAGGATCCTTACAGCGGAGACATGATGGGTCTTTGTGGAGAGGTTTGTGCTGAAGGTAAAAATATTTCTAAAGAAGAACAGGACAATTACGCTTTCTCATCTTATGAAAGAGCCAGACATGCCTTTGCAAACGGATATTTCAATGATGAAATGGCAGCGGTGGAAATCAGCGGACCAAAAGGTACTGTAGTGATTAATCGCGATGAAGAGGTTGACAACAGTCGAATCACCGATCTGGCAAGTGTTCAGAAAGGCCGTGCAGTTTTCAAAAAAGACGGTACCGTTTCAGCTATCAACGCTTCGAAAATCAATGACGGAGCTGCAGCAATGATTCTTGCCAGTAAGGAAGCAGTTGAAAAACACAACTTAAAGCCAATCGCCAAGATCGTCAGTTTTGCTGATGCTTCTCAGGAACCAGTTTGGTTTACTACCACTCCTGCAATGGCCATGAAAAAGGCATTGGACAAAGCCGGATTGAGCATATCCGATATCGACTTTTTTGAGGTGAATGAGGCTTTTTCTGTAGTTGCCTTAGCGAATATGAAAGAATTGGGAATTTCTCATGATAAAATCAATGTTTTTGGTGGTGCTGTAGCGATGGGACACCCCATCGGAATGTCAGGCGCCAGAATCGTAATTACATTGCTTTCTGTATTAAAACAAAAAGGCGGAAAAAGAGGTATGGCTTCCATCTGCAATGGTGGCGGTGGTGCTTCTGCTGTGATTATAGAGTTGGTATAATGTATTGATAACTAATATTTTGCTGAAGCAGTCTTCGGAAAGGGGGCTACTTTTTTTGTTTAGGACATTGATAATTTACATTTTTTGATATTTTACACTGATACTAAGTTCTCCTCATAAAGATCTAATTTTACATTTATGATATCAAAAAAACTACTATTCATATTCGCAACTTCCCTTTTATCCTGCCTGAGTTCTCCTCATAATTCAACTCCAGAAAAAGAAAATTCAGCTCCTTTGGCCTCCAAAAATCAAAAGATTGAATCAGCAAAACAGCATCCCGATCCAACAACAGGAATTTACATTCAAGCCATTGAAAAATACCTCGAAGCAGTTTTTCAGCGTGATAAAACCAATTTAGAAACTTTGTATGTCCTTAAAAGAAACAATGGACAGCCAGACGATTTTCCAAAAATCAATTTACCAACTTCATTAAAAAATACCAAAATTGTATTGTTGGATCAAAAAGATTCTGAACTTCAAAAGCATTTATTCAAAAAAAACAGTCCCGCCGTCAATATCATTGGATGGATTGAAGAGCAGAAAGCCGAATTTATATTCGTTACCTTTTTTCCTGAATTCCAGCACTCATTCGATTATCATATCCGTTTCAAAAAAATAAATACTGAGAAGAGATATCATTTTGATACCTTATTCAACAAAGAATTTATCAAAAAATAAATTGATATTTTTAATTCAACTGCTACTTACTAAGTATGAATTATTTTCAGTTGAACTAATAATTATAAATCAATTGAAAATTGACTAAGAGGAATTAAAATAAAATCTACCTAACAAGAAAGAGCAGTTCTCAGAACTGCTCTTTCTTTATAAGTATATCAAAATAAAAGTCTAAAAATCAACCTACCATTTCTTTTTTTTACGATCCCCGTAAGAGTCAGATTTACCAGAATCTCTTTTCTTTTCAGAAAAAGGCCTTCCTTCTCTCTCTTTAAACTCTTTTTTCTCACGTCTTCTTTCAGCAGGTTTTTCTGTGCTCAACTCCACGTGTACTCCATTAACCTGTCTTGAACGAAATCCAGACATTAAATCTTCTTCATAACCCGATTCAATATCAAAAGAGGTAACTTGATCGTCAATTAAAATTTTACCCACTCTAGCCTCTCTTAAAGATCTGACACTATTCAATAGGTCGATGACACGGGCGGGATTTACTTTTTGAAATTTACCAATATTTAGATAAAACCTTGTAAAGCCTGATTCTGAGCCTCTTCCAGATTTTGATGATCTTTCTCCTCTACCCTCTCTGGATTCATTTCTTTCTCTGGAATCGCCTCTATCTCTGGAAGGTCTGTCTTCCCAACGATCCCTTCCGTTTCTGCTATCTCTTCCTTCTCTACCTGATCTTTCTTCAGACCTACCTTTTTTCTCATCTCTTTCGTGATGATTTATATCTTCTGCAGATTTGTAATGGGCAAGTATCTGACTAAATTCAAGATTTACTAAATTTTTAATTAGGTCTTCCTTGGAAAGATCTTGTAATTTTTCAAGAATATGTGGCAAAAAATGATTTACTTCTGCAGAAGATTCCTGAACCTTCTCTAATTTATCAATCAATGTAAATAATTGCTTTTCACAAATTTCCCTTCCTCCGGGAACTAATTTTTTCTCTACTTTTTTACCCAACTTTCTTTCTAAAAAGCTGATACGTTTAGTTTCTCTGCTATGTAAAATAGTAACTGAAACTCCTGTATTACCAGCTCTGCCTGTTCTTCCACTCCTGTGTATGTAGGATTCAATCTGATCAGGTAATTCCATATTGATTACATGTGAAAGATTTTCCACGTCAATTCCACGTGCAGCTACATCAGTTGCAATTAACATTTGTAGATGTTTTGTTCTAAATCTATGCATTACCAAATCCCTCTGTGCCTGAGATAAATCGCCATGCAAAGCATCTGCATTATAACCATCTGCTATAAGCTTATCAGCAATTTGCTTGCAATCTTCTCTGGTTCTGCAAAAAACAATGGCATAGATACTTGGATTCAGATCTGCAATTCTCCTTAATGCCGTATATTTGTCTTTAGCCTTAACTACATAATACTCATGACTCACATTGGCTGAAGTAGTATTTTCGCGTTGCACACTTATTTTCTGCGGGCTTTTCATGTAGTTGTGCGCAATCTGCTCAATTTCTCTTGGCATTGTAGCAGAAAACATCAATGTAGTTCTTTCTTCGGGAGTGTACTCCAAAATAAACTCCATCTCTTCTAAAAATCCCATAGACAGCATCTCATCAGCCTCATCTAAAACAACCCAGTCAACTGCTTCAATTTCTAATATTTTTCTTCTCAACATGTCAGATACACGACCAGGCGTACCAACAACAATATGAGCTCCTTTTTTCAATAATTTGATCTGCTTTTCTATGGATTCTCCACCATATACTGCTACTGTTTGTATTTTAGGCAGATACTTTGTAAAATCTTTGATGTCATTGGTAATTTGCAAGCACAATTCACGTGTGGGACACAAAATAATAGCCTGTACTCTATGTTCTTTTGTATCTGTGAAATGAATAATGGGCAAACTGAAAGCAGCTGTTTTTCCAGTTCCGGTAGCAGCAAATCCAATTAAATCTTTTCTCTCCTCTAGTAATAATGGTATTGATACCTCTTGAATGGGTGTTGGGTGTTGAAACCCTAAATCATCTACAGCCTGCAGAATTTCTTCTCTGAGGCTAATTTCTTGAAATAAAATCATAAATTTTTCCGGTCATTCCGGCCTGATAAGTAAAACAATCATCGGTTTGTTGGACTCTCCTATCTTTAACCGATGAACAGATAACAGGAATGCAAACGTGCCGATCTTATACAACTCAACAGAATTATTTTCTGTTCAGCGCAAAGATATACATTTTATTCCAAATAAAAAATTAAATATATTTTACGTTATCATGAATAGACGAAAGAAATTCATTCTTTGTAGTCTCTTCAGCAAATTTTCCGGCATAGGCTGAAGTAACAGTGCTGCTTGAAGTATCCTTGATTCCTCTACTCGAAACACACATGTGCCTAGCATCAATATATACAGCAACGTCTTCGGTTTGCAATACTCTTTTTAATTCATCCAAAATTTGCATGGTCAAACGCTCTTGCACCTGAGGTCTTTTGGAAAAGTATTGAACTATTCGATTGATTTTGGAAAGTCCAATGACCTGACCATTGGATATATAGGCCACATGACATCTTCCATATATCGGTAAAAAATGATGCTCACAGGTAGACTGCACAATGATATTCTTCTCCACAAGCATCTGGTTATATCTGTACTTGTTTTCAAAAAGAGCAATCTTTGGCTTGTGTGCAGGATTTAATCCAAAGAAAATCTCTTTGACATACATTTTAGCCACCCTGTAAGGCGTTCCTTTTAAACTATCGTCTTCCAGATCCAAACCCATGATTTCCATAATTGCTTTGAAATGATCCTGAATTTTTTCAATCTTCTCGTCCTCTGACATTTCAAAAGCGTCAGGTCTCATTGGAGTGTCAATAGCATAAGTTCCGTGCTCATCTCCCATGTCATCAAATATGGATTGCAATTCTGCTGTTGTTAGATTTTCTAATTGTAATTTGCTCATTTTGTGAATTTAAATTAATGGGTAAACGGATAAAAAATTCAGAAAAAGCTCCGTGTCCTTACAAATATACCAAGGATTTTCCTGATTACCTCTTTCAACAAAAAGAAACTTAGTTTTGTTTAACTTTTGGTCAATTATAAATGTAAAATAATAAACATTTTGAAAAAAGTAATCATAATTGGTTCTGGTATGGCAGGTATTGCTGCTGCAACAGAATTGCTTAGCTACAATGTAGAAATTGAAATCTTAGAGCAAAATTATCTGCCTGGAGGTTGCTCTAGTTCCTATTACAGACAAGGGTACATCTTTGAAACTGGTGCAACTACGCTCATAGGGATAGGGGAAAACATGCCTTTAAGCTATTTATTACAGAAAAGCAGTGTTCATCTTGATCTGAAAAAACTTGAAACACCCATGAAAGTCATCTTATCCGATGGCACAGAGATTATCAGATACAAAGAGTTGGACAGATGGATAGAAGAGGCTGAGAAAGTATTCGGTAAAAAAAATCAAGCCCAATTTTGGAAAAAAATGTTTGAGTTGAACAATTTTGTTTGGAAAAATGCCCAAAACCAATTTTACTTTCCACCCCAAAATCTGAATGATCTGTGGAAAACCTTTGCGGGTCTTCAATTGGATCAATTTAAAAAACTTCCTTACTTTTTTATCTCTGTTTTTGATTACATAAAAAAACTGGAACTGGATCAAAATGCTCTTTTCCTGTCCTTTATCAACGAACAGCTAATGATAACTGCACAGAATCATTCCAAAGAGGTTAATCTGATTTTTGGTGCAGCTTCATTGTGCTATACCTTGGTTGACAATTACTATGTTTATGGGGGAATGATACAGTTAATCAAACCATTTTGCACTTATTTGGAAGAAAATAAGGTCTCTATTCAACTGAGGGAAAAAGTAGAAAATTTTGAAAAAGTTGGTCAGAAATGGATGGTAAAAACAAATAAAGGTATGAAAGAAGCCGATGCGATCATAGCAGCAATTCCTTTGAATAATCTTGAGAATTTAACAACAAACAAAAGCGTTTTACATTTTCTACAAAAAAGAAAAATGCCTGCCGAAAAACTTAACAGCGCGTTTCAACTCAGTATAGCTTTTCAAACTGAAAGAAAAATTCCAGTTCTGCACCAGCAAATACATCTGGATACAAAGCTCTCAGGTTTAGATTCTGACTCAATTTTTGTGAGTGTGTCGGATGAAATAGATTGGTACAGAGCCACACTGGGAACCAGAGTAGCATCAGTAAGTACACATTTAAAAAATATTCATGTAGAAAATGGAATTGATAAAGGCCTGATTGAAACTGAAATCTTAGCATTTCTAGATAGAAAAAATATCATTTTAAAAAATGAAATACAATACGTGCATAGCTCATCTAAGCAAGCATGGGAGCAATGGACAGAACGAAAACATGGAGCTGTAGGGGGTTATCCTCAG
>CAZNNX010000134.1:0-3181 GCA_964574485.1 uncultured Saprospiraceae bacterium
CATAAGCCTTCAAATCCAAAACAAGCTGATTAATAGCAAGCTTTTGACTTGTATTAGGAATGCTTGATGCCTGTATGAATGCTAAAGCATCAGGGTCATAGCTGAATCTTGATTTTATATATACTCCCATAAGAAAGTTATTTATACCTCAAATTGAACCAACCATGTATTTACCATTGAAGATATGTCACTGTCATCCCATGTACTAACATATGGCATATCAGTAGCAGTAACTCCAAATGTAGCTGTAGAAGTTGAAAGTGTTATATCAACAGATAATAATTTATCAATTGCCTTATCTTGTATGCTATTGAGATTTATTTCTACCGTTGGGTCAATAATTTCAATATTAAATTGTGGAAATTTATATGTCATGTTATTTTATTTTTATGAAAGTGTTGTGCCTGTTACTGTGAAAGTTCGGCATGGAATATATCCCATACTTGTATTTACAGTTTTTGTTTGATGTTGTATTGCTGTTGACATTGTGGGACCAAAAATTAAAGCTCTTGATGTACTTTGTATATTTGTTGTTGATGACCAAATGAATAAAACATTTGCAATATTAAATGGGGAATATAAATATCTAAAATCTGACTGCCAATTACAAATACTAAAAAGTTCTGATATATTTGGTAGTCTCCAACCTGTTGTAAATGTTCCTATACTTACTAATAAAGCACCATCTATAGCTTGTTCCCATGTTACTGTTTGAGTTGGTGTTCTTCTCCATCCCAAAACCGTACTACCATCATATGTACTCCAATCAATAACAATGTTATTTGTGTATGTTTGACCACCAAGTTCATCTGTGAACCTGTTTGTATTTCCGAAAGGGTTATTTTCTGCAAGAATAAAAAAATCAACATTTCTACCTGCTTCTAAATCTCCATCATCTCCTGTGCGGTATGACGTTGTTTGTCCTGTTTTCATTAGCTTTGCAGTACTCCTACTTGTACCTGCAGCAGGAACGCCTTTTATATATAAGTCCATAAATTATGCTTTTGTTATATTTAAGTTTACAACCCCTGCAGTATTAACTGTAACTGTTACTTTAGAACCTAACAATATTGTATTTGTCAATGTATAAGCTACACCATCATCCTGCAATGTTGTCGTTGGGCTATTTTTAATGTTCGTAACGGAATTGATTTTCATATCATAAGGAGCATAAAAATCTACAGTAAGAACATCAATAAGTTCTATTGTATAAACAATACCACTATTAACCCAAATAGTGCCATTGTATTCTAATGTATCACCTTTTTGAGGAGATGTTATTGCCACATTATGCAACTCCTCAAGCTCATAACCGTTGTCAATCTTAACAAAGATTTTACCGTTATTGATGTGAGCATATTCGACATATCCAACACGAACCTCGTGAAACGGAGCTGAAGGTTTCACGTTTGTAATCGCTCCGAAAGTTGTAGGACTTAAATACAAAACATCTCCATCTGCCCATGTTTCTCCTTGAAGTGAACCTGTTGTATTGATATTTGTTAGCTGACCAACAGAAACAATAAACCCCTCTTGATTTACTGCTATATTCTCACAAACAATCCCTAAAGTACCTGCGCTATTAGCGTCATTGTCAGCCTTTGCTAATCTAACTGACAACCTCTGACCCGTTGCGCCTGCTACTATTACAACTTCATAGCCTGCCTTTGTAAGCGGAACTAAAGGTGTTGTTTTATTTACTACCCTTGTAATAAGTTGTTGACCTACATTTAAAGTCGTATTTCCGCCTTTAAGACCTAAATTTAAAGTACCTAAAGCATCATTCCAAGCGAACTGTCCTTCTCCTGCAGTGTCAATGGTAGCTAAATTAAAATCTATTTTATCGACATTCAACAAATCATTGTTGTTCATGTCAATATCATAAATTCCTGCAGAATTTCCTGCTGCTAAAGTTGTAGATAAATCTTCTGTAGCACCTGTAGGAGGATATGGAATCCCATTTATATTAGCTACATTCAACAAATCATTGTTGTTCAGGTCTATATCATTCAAACCTGCATTGTTTCCTGTAGTCAAAACTTGACTCAAATTTTGAGAACCACCTCCACCACCAACTTCGTAGTAGTCAAAATTACCTGTTAAAGGATTTAATTTATATGGCATATCTTTATTTTATTTATAAATATCAAATTTATTTGTATTCTCAGCTATTACTTTTATTTATATTTCAAATGATATTTTTTTCATTAGAAATTAACAGGTTTTTGAAATGTAGTAATAATTAAAATACCAACTGTTCCTGAAATATCCATAACAGACGTTCCACTATCATTCCTTAAAGCAAAATAAAACCCACCTGTTACAAAAGGGTCATTTGCTCCTGAAGTATAAGATGTAAAATTAAATTGTTGCCCTGCAACATCCGCATTTTTAAATACAGGTATTTCTGAACCAATTATACTATCATCAGTCCATCGTCTTAATGATAATGCTAATGTTTGTGTTGAACCAACAACTATATTGAAATTTACTCTAAAGTCATGTACCATTCTTAATCCTTCATAAGGCTGTCCTATATAAGGTATAATAACATGGTCTCCAATTGAAGCAATAAAAGTGCCATTTAAATTAGTAGTTACATTTGTAATAGTTATAGCATTCAATGGAGCAGTTGTAGTATATCCAAATCTTAATTGAGCTCCCACTGAAGAAACCTTTATTCCTGTTGCAGATTCTATATTTGCACCATGTGTAGCCACAAAATTTGTCGCAGTTTGAGTTAAACTTGTAGCAAATGTAGCTAAATAATTGACTCCACCAACATTTATATTAGCAGTACCCGATGTACCTGTTAATGTTAATTTTCTTGTAAAAGATATAAAAAATTCACAATACGAAGTACATCCTGCAGCAACTCTATCTGTACTATCACTAAAAAATGTAAATCCATTTGCAGTTGTTCCATTTGGTAAATTAACAGGTGCAGCTAACGTCCTCGACCATTGAGTAGATGCATTTAGAATAAAATTGTTTCCTGATGAAATATATCCAAGATTGTCTACTTTAACAAATATACTTCCACTTGTACTATGAGCAAAAGAAACATATCCTACAGTTATTATACTATTTGGAGATATAGGTTTTACTTTTGTAATACCCCCTGCAACATAAGGACTTAAATAAAGCACATCCCCATCAACCCAAGTCTCCCCTTGTAAAG
>CAZNNX010000134.1:3191-8137 GCA_964574485.1 uncultured Saprospiraceae bacterium
TATTTTTACTATTTATTTATTTTCTTACTAATCCATAAGTAGTTATAAACCCTTCAGTGTCATATCCTATATCCTCTGTCACTATACCTATTGTTGCAAAAGAATTTATATCACTATTAGCTTGTGCAAGTTTGACAGCAAGCTTACCCCCCACTGCACCACCAACTATTACTGCCTGATAATCTTCCTCTTTTAATAATATAGCAGGTGATGTATAATTATGAACCCTGATTACATTTTCTTGACCTATCTGTAAATTTACATTACCACCTTTAAGTCCTAAATCTAAAGTACCATCACTGTTATTCCATTTTAATTGTCCTACACCTCCTGTAGCAGTTGTAGCAGTATTAAATGACATTTTATCTACATTTAATAACTCATTATTGTTTAGGTCAATATCATTAGCTCCTGCATTGTTCCCAAGAACTAATACAGCACTCAAATCTTGAGTTTCAGTTATCCCACTTATTAATGTATTTAACTCATCAATAGCACCTTGTACGTCTGTAGAAACTAATCCTGAAGAAATATTATCATATGTAACCCCTGATGCATCTACAATAGTAGAACCTGTAGGTGGATATATAATACCATTTATACTACCAACATTCAATAAATCATAATTATCCAAATCAATATTTGGCAAAGGAAATTGCGCAGGTACAAACGTAGCTTGCGTTTCATAATATTCAAAAATCCCTGTTAATGGATTTATTTTAAATGGCATATCTTTTATTTATAAATATCAAATTTTTACCTTATTTTTATATTTATATAGAAAATATTATGGCAGAATACTTCAAAAGAAAAATTATAGGCAACCTTTCAGACAAACCTATTATTCTAAAGAAAATTAACCCCATCCCAACTACTTCAATAGTAAAACCAATTATTCCTGAAGAAGAACCTATTGTTTCAGAAGAAATCATAGAAACTCCAATTGAAGAAGTTGTTACCTCTGAAGAACCAAAAGCAAAAAGAACAAGAAAGAAGAAATAAAAAAAGGCTGTCAATTGACAGCCTTTTATATTTTATAAGAATAATTTACATTTCATCACATCCACAATCAACTTCATTCATCATAAAGTCAAACACTTGGTCTAAATTGTTCTTTGCAACAGCAACATGGTCTTCAGCCCAATCATGTCCATTTTGAAGAATTCTCTCAACTTCCATTTTATCCAATTCCATCAAAAGCTCAATCTGTCTTTTCATCTGCTTCAAATTGCTGAAAAACATATAATTCTCAGTCAATCCTTTTTTAGCCAATTTTGGACTCACAGCTCCACTTGAAGGCATTTCATCTGAAAGCATCTCCTTCACAAGACCTCTCAATTCATTTAAAGTAATTCTCATATTCCTTCAGGATTTTGTGTTAATTGTTCATTCGGCTGCACAACAGGAACTTCATTTGAAATTTTTGGCTTTCTGTCAACAGCAGTTCTTGATTTTCTATAACCCAACAAACCTGCCCCAATGCCAACAAAAATGATGCTCTGAGTTATCACATCAATATCTTTGTTCAAAAACATCTTGTCAAGACATCCTAACAAAAAACATAACGTGCCAACAACACATATCAAAATTCCCATCGTTCCCGATGCAGAAGTCTTTCCATTTTCATTTGAAGTCATCTGCGCAAATGAAAATCTGTCAATCATAGCTTTTATTTGTTTTTTCATATTTTTATTTTTTTATCTTTTGTAAAAATCATTATATACATCATCATTCAAACCATAATCTATCATCACTATCGCATCTTTATCGTCTCTTTTAACTATCCCATATGTAGATAATCTGCTCAAATCTCCAACAGGAATACCATAGTTCCCTACGAAATTAAACATATCATAAGCAAACTCATTCTCCCAAAGCTCTTTATAATTTTCAGGTTTAGAATAACCCCCAAATTTCGAAGGCTTTATATTCGTAAAATAATAATACCTCAATGCAGAAACATAATCCTTAAAAGAAACTCCAACTATATTTTTAAAAGTTGTCTCCTTCAATTTAACAGCCAATTCCATTTCTAACCAATTTCCATTGTCCATACTTTCATATACTTCCGCAACAATATTCTGCAAATAAGAATCTTTGCTATACTCAATCTCCAACTTATTTTGAGCAACCCCTTTTTTATTTTTTGCAAGCTTCAAAACTGTCACATCGTCAATCTTATAAACAATCCTTGAAGAACCTTCTCCCAATTTTTCCAATCTTTCTTTAGCATACTTAATCCTGTCTTTGAAAGTCGGCAATCTTTTGAATTCTTCCATATTAAAGCTTTCAGGATAAGTTGCCTCATCCATAACTTCCATTGATTCCCTCAAAAGCTTTCTTATGAAATTTTTCAACATTTCTATCTTTTTACATTTATAAATATAGGGCAATGGTCAGAAACTCTTCTCGCCCCTCTCAATTCTTTGAAATTCTTATAAAAATGTATCACCCCACTCGAACCAACCTTTACCCCTTTTGAAACAAAAAAATTGTCATATTCCTCATTCAACCAATCTGAACCCTCTTTCATCTTCAATGAAGTCCTTTCACCCTTCAAAACCGATACACTCCAACCCTTCATCAAATCAAAAGATTTATCCGCCTCAGACAAATTGAAATCCCCCATCAATATAAATTTCTTATCTTTATACTTTGTTCCCAAAGAAGCCAATTCCTTAACCTCCAATGATGGATTCTTACCAATAGGGACTAAATGAACATTCCCTAAGATATACTCCTCCTCATCAAATAAAAACTTTCCAATGAAAGGCTCTCTATCCACAACAGAAGCCAAACTTTGCTCCAATGAATGACCAACCAATTTGACCTTATCCTTTTTGAACAAATATGCATACCTCTCAGAACCCTCTCCACTCGTTGGATTTGATATAACGTAATCCCATGAAGTTCCACTCCTGTCCAATAAATCATCCAACTTAGCAACAGCCTGTGAACCAAATTCCGAAACAGATACCTCCTGAACCGCAACAATGTCATATCCTTTAACAACCTCAGAAATGAAAATCATCACAGAATCATTCGACATCTTCGACCGACCAAAATTCTGTATATTCCATGAAACAATCTTTAACCCATCAACTTTATCATAAGAAACAAAATCAGCCTCCTTTGAAACCGATTTGTTCCCTTTGATAAATCCATATACCAAAAATATCAAAACTCCTATTGACAAAATTATTAAAAACTTTCTCATTTCATCTTTATAATTGTAAAACATGTTATTGATTTCGGTGACAGTTCTTTCAAACTCAAACAAACCTCATCAAGCGTTGCCCCTGAAGTCAAATAATCATCAAAAAGAACTACATCCTTTCCTGTGATTTCTTTTATAATCCCCGAATTTATCTCAATCCAATTCTTGAAAAACTTTCTGTACTGTGGAGGAATCTTCTTTATCTCAAACTCATTATTTTCCTTTGCCTTTAAAATTATTTTTTCAAAAGAATTCAATATATCCTCACCAAACTTCTCTCTGTCTTCATCAGAAATCCCTAACTCAAGCGTATCTATATTTTTTACAATCGAATCAGGCAAAAATTTCAAAGAAATATTCGAAATCTTTTCCACAGTCTTCAATGCAACATCCTTTACCAAACTCGAAGAAGACCCCATGCAAAACACCGAATCAACCTTCATACGATTCATCTCCTTCGCAAAAAATATGGCTGTCCTGTTGATAAACTTTGAATACTCATCCTCACTTATTTCATAACTGCTTGATTTCTTTTTCAAGCCTTTCAATATATCTGTAATGCTTCCACCAAAATCAGAATCAACAGAACCCTTCTTATATACCGAAACAACCTTAACCTTCGATTGAGGCAATGTCGTTACCCTCGCTTCAAATTTTACATTCTTTGATGATTTTCCCAATGATGTATCTATGAACTTCTGTTCTTTTCCCTTGACATCCAATTTCATCTGACCATCATCCCCAATCTCAATACCCTCAATGAAACCATATTGTTCTTCCGTAATAATTATTTTCATATAAATTTGTTATTTTGAAATATTTTTTTTACCTTTGTGATATATCAATGTGATATATCAATAAATATATTCCTTTGAACCAAAATTTTATTCCTATGAAAGTCGCAGTTATCGGAAGCAGAACATTCAACAATTATGAACTCCTCAAAACCACCCTTGAAAAATATAATATTTCTAATGTGGTTTCAGGCGGTGCAAAAGGAGCTGACAAACTCTCTGAAGCATATGCAAAAGAATTCAATATTGAAACCACCATTTTTCTCCCTAATTGGGAGAAATTCGGAAAGTCCGCAGGCTTCAAACGAAATAATGATATCGTTCAAAATGCTGAACTCATTATCGCCTTTTGGGATGGTGTCTCTAAAGGAACTAAATCCTCTATTGATATAGCAAAAAAATTGAATAAAGAAGTTATTATTGTCTCCTTTTGAAATAATTAAAAATATTTATTTCTATACAAAAAAGGATGTCATATGACATCCTTTTTTTTTAACATTATTTTCCTCTTTGAAAGTTATACTGTAAAATGATTAATATAATTTCCCTTGATATTTATCTTGTCCACTATCATCTGTAAATCTGCCTTTTTTCATTTGAATATCATTTCTTATAAGTTGTATTGAATGATTTACTTCTTTTTCAAATTTATTCAAAGCTTGTTCTTTTGGGATATTACTATTTGCTGCAAGATATTGGTCTAAAAAATCACTAACTTGTTGAAACCCCATAGTTTCTTCTTTAATAATTTTTTTTACAAGCGATTTTAATTCATTTAAAGTCATTTTCATAAAATTTATTTTTAGTTTTAAGTTTATTATAAATAGTTTTATAAATATAATAATCAAAAATTTCCAAAAAAAAATTTTCAACCCTGCCCCGATTTTTCATTTGAATCTCCATTTTCCCTTTGATACTGTATTTGTTTCCTTTGA
>CAZNNX010000135.1:0-8137 GCA_964574485.1 uncultured Saprospiraceae bacterium
CCTGAGCACGTCCACGTAAACTGCTCTATTGTTTTGCAAAAAAGTGGTCGGCCCCGGTCGCCCGTACGACGACACATCTGCATGATCGTCAGTTGAGTTCCGGAATCCTGCACGTCAGCCATTTTCAACAGCCGTTCCAGCCAACTGCAGACAACCGGAGTCGGCAGCACCAGATTGAGCGGGCCATAAACCGGCAGTCGCCCCCCAACCCGCCCCAGCGTCCACACCAGCGCACTGCGAACCGCAGAAAACTCCTCCCGAAAAATCAGGTCCAGAGACATCTCGCCAAGCTCCTGACGCGTCTGCAAGTCCAGCAGTTCAAGAGATCCGAGGAGCCTCCAGATCTCCGCCGCTTCATGGTTTCCCGACGCATAAGGCACAGCCTTCCCACGACCACTCTGAACCTGCCGAAATCGCTGTCGCAGAGCAGGCAGCAATTGTCCGGCAATTTGAGTCTGACGACCGGCTGAAAATCCGCCGGCAATCCGCCGGCACATCGTGCGATGCTCGGCCAGACACGCAGGAGCACCGTGGACAGGTCGCGGTCCCGCAACTCGCCACAATTGGGCATTTGGCAGGCTGATTCTGAGCAAAAACAGTCAGAGATGCAAATAAGCTGATTGATAAAACTATTTTTTTCATATCTTTTATTTTAAAATTATAATAGTCTTGCAAAGGAAATAAACTAACTTTATTCATGAAAATGATATTTTCGATATTAATATTGATGAAGTAGATGAATATCCAGCAATTAAACTACATTATTGCCTTAGCAGAATGTAAAAATTTTGAATTGGCAGCTCAAAAGTCATTTGTTACGCAATCTACCTTGAGTACAATGGTTTCCAAGTTTGAAGATGAAATTGGGTTTTTAATTTTTGACAGAAAAAAAAAGCCTTTGTCTTTAACCGCTGAAGGAAGTCAAATTTTAGAGCAGATTCAAAGAATTGTGCATGATTTTCATCAGATGGATGAATTGATAATGGAATTAAAAGGTGAACTGAAAGGTAGTTTGCAAATGGCTGTCATTCCTACGGTTGCTCCTTTTTTACTGCCGCTGTTTTTGCAAAAGTATTCAAATTCTTTTCCCGAAGTTCAGATTAAAGTTACAGAACAAACAACTTCTGAAATTATCAGAAGAATTAAGTCGAGAGAATTGGACATTGGTATTCTATCTACACCTTTACATGATTTGGATTTGCTTGAGTATCCCCTTTACGACGAGCCTTTTCTCTATTTTAATTATGCAAGTACTGTGTCAGATCAAATTAATATGGATGACATAGATATGAGTCACCTTTTTCTTTTGCAAGAAGGGCATTGCATGCGGAATCAGATAGTACAACTTTGTGAGATGCATGGAAGCAAAATGAATGCTGTATATAATTTTGAATACAAGGCTGGCTCAATAGACAGTCTGTTGCGATTTGTGAAATTGAACAAAGGTGTCACATTACTACCCCATTTATCTACTATAGATATGCTTCCCGATGATCAAAAACGCTTGAGTCAGTTTAAAGATCAAGTACCATATCGTGAAATTGGCATTATTGTGCACAGGCATTTTTTTAAGAAAAAACTACTCCAGGGTTTGATTCAATGCATTAAAAAGGAAGTGGAAACTGTTCTACCCAGTCTAAAAACCGCTCATGTAAAAAAATTAAATCCCGTTTCCTAATTCTCTATAGTTTGGTAGCTTGAATGGAATATAGTAAAGGTATTTTCCTTCCCATTTTTTGTATTATGAATTGGCCATCTGCTATTTTTTCACAACCTTTGAAACAATTGTATGGGGAGTAATCGTATTCCTTAAAATGATTGATTTGCAGTCCCTGGTCTATTAAATTTTGTAAAATTTCATCAAGGCTGTGATTCCAGAATACAGAATCTATTTTATCAGAAGCGTTCTTGTCTGCATAGGAACCAATTTCACTTTCAATATAAGCCTGTCTGTTGAAATAATCATAAGCTACTTCGGTAAAATCATCATCAAACATCCATACGACAGGATGAAAATCTACCATGACAAAGACACCATTTTTTCTTAGTTTAGTTGAAATGAGCTCCGCCCATGCTTTTAAATCAGGTAACCAACCTACAGTTCCATAACTTGTAAAAATGAGGTCATAGGTTTTATCATCATGATTTGGTAAATCATACAGGTTGCAGCAAATAAAGGTAGTTTCAGTTTGAAGTTGCTCTGCAAATTTTCTGGCATAATCAATAGCACGATCTGAAATATCTACGGCCGTAACATGGGCACCCAATCGACTTAATGAAATGCTGTCTTGTCCAAAATGACATTGCAGATGCAAGAGGTCTTTACCTTGTAAATCTGGAAATAAATTTTTTTCAACATTTTGTAATGTGCAATGACCTTGAATAAAATCTTCCATTTGGTAAAAATCAGACCTAATATGTAGTTCAGTTCTTTTATTCCAATTGATGCGGTTGATTTCAAAATAATCTGAAGAATCTGTGGCCATAGTAAAGAAATTGATGAATGGAAACCGTCAATATTACGATAATAGAGTGGTGATTTTAGGATTTTTTAACAAAAATTGACTTTAAATACATAGTTCCAAAACCATCAATTTTACAATAAATGTCATGGTCTTCACCATGAATCAATTTGATATTTTTTACTTTAGTACCCATTTTGATTGGCTTGGGGGCGCCTTTAACTGGTAAATCTTTTATTACAATCACATCATCACCATCTTGTAAAGGGTTGCCATTGGAATCTTTAATTTGATCATTATTTTCTGTATTGCTTTGGTTGGCATCCCATTCGTGAAAGCAATCACAACAGTTCATCCATTGGTCACTTTCATAGGTATTTGTACTTTTACACTCAGGACATTGAATCTCAGTCATCTTTTTTTGCAAATATATTAAAAAAAACTTAATGTTTAGCTAATTGAAAGTCTGTTCTGACAAAGTTATTTTTCGAATTGTGACGAAACTCTGTATTTTTGCAATTCAACAGAAAAGTCTAAATGAAATTTTCTTGTAGTATTTTTTTTTGTTTTTGGATTGTCTGCCAATTGCAGGCAAGTCAGTTTTCATGGGAATCTACAGATAAAAAATCCCGATTTCGTATAGGTTTAAATTATGCGTACGCGACGCGTTATACTTTACCCAATCTGGATCCCGATTGGGCGGCATTTCTACTGGAAAAAGACGAGTTGAAGAAAAATTATCCATGCATGCCAATCAAAAACAGAGAAGGTGATTCCATTCAGGAAAGGGTACGCGAAGAGATGTATTTTGTGTTTTTTTTTATTCAAAGACATAAGGATGAAATTAAAACTGCCTTTGATATAGAGCAAGACAGTACAGTTTTTTATTTGTTCCGGTTAGCAATAGGTGGAATGGATAGGGAAGGTCTCTGGTTGCCCTTGAGTCAAATGAAAAATAGAAGAGATACCCGATGGGTCATGTACTGGCATTGGTGGGGTGGATTAAAAATAATAAAATGGTTGTCGGGTAAGGAACCCTCAGTAGGACCCTATAACATGCGGCCCAGTATTTTTTTTGAGATGAGGGCTACCAAGAAATTGAGGAAATGGACGGATGTGAATGTACTCTGGACAGACCGGGTTACTTCCACTTTAGCTGTAATGGAATTGCATTGGATCCTCTATAATAAATCAAAGAATGCATTAGGTATAAATGGTCCGAGCGTAAACATAAAAGGAGATACCATACCCAAATTAACAGGGGATATTCATTGGGATATTTCCGTTTCTGCCTATGTGTTTTCTGAAAATCATTTTCTTTGTACCTATTGCAGAACAAAAAACAAAGAGGGTGAGTGGAATTATGATTATGCGGCCCCCTGTCATCTCATCAGATTTTTACCGTATAAATCTCCTGAAGAGGCAAGTGCGAAGGGTAGACCTTGGACAGACACATTAATTGTGCAGCGGAATCATCCCATTCCCAATTATCTGATCGAGGTGCCATGGATTAAAAAGGGAAAATCAAATTTTAACTTTGTTAGGGATGCTCAAAGAAGACAGCTGAAAGCCTATTGTTTTCAATAAAAAAGGCTCCATGTGAATAATGGAGCCTTTTTTATGTATGTTTTTAGAAATCTATTTCGCGAATTTTGCGAATTTTTTGTTGAATTTATCAATTCTACCTGCAGTATCAACAAAAGACATTTTACCAGTGAAAAAAGGGTGTGAAGCACTGGAAATCTCTAATTTGATAAGTGGATACTCTTTGCCATCTTCCCAGGTAACATTTTCACGGGAAACAGCTGTAGATTTTGATAAAAAAGTATAATCAGTTGAGATATCTTTAAATACAACAGTTCTGTAAGCGGTTGGATGAAGATCTTTTTTCATATCGTAATTTTTAATAAATATTTATGGAGTGGCAAATATAGGATAAATTTGATGAAATAAGTGCAAACTCTTAGATTTTTTTATGATTAATTTTTGTAAAAATACCTTCTTTGTAGTTTTTGCCAATCGGTAGTTCTTTTTTCATCAAAACCACACTATTGGGGTAAATAGATTCAATATGTTCGTTGTTGATAATGTAAGACCTGTGAATTCTGGTGAAAATACGATCAGGGAGTCGATCCTCCAGTGATTTCATGGTTTGTAATGTTAGGATTCTACCTTCTGGGGTATGTATTATGACATAATCCTTAAGACCTTCAATATAATAAATGGATGTGTAGGATAATCGGATTAACTTTTTATCAGATTTTACATAAATATATTCAGCATCCATTTTTGATTTCTCAACACTGGGAAGATTTTTAAGCTTTAATTTTTCAATTGCTTTTTTAAACCTTTCATAGGAAATAGGCTTGAGCAGATAGTCCACAATATCCAGTTCATATCCTGCCAGGGCATATTGACTATGAGCCGTCGTGAATATAATAGCTGGAGGATTTTTAAGCTTCATCAGAAAGTCAACACCTGTTTTGCCCGGCATTTGAATATCCAGTAAAATCAGTTGAATGTCCTCTTGTAACAATAAATGTTCAGCCTCTTGTGTGTTGCTACATTGACCAACAAGTTCCATGCCATCGGTTTTTTTGATGTAGTTTTCTAAAATCTCTCTCGCAAGTGGTTCGTCATCAACAATAATTGTTTTCATAGGGCAGAATGGTTTAGTTGAATACTCAGGTGAACTTGATATATGTTATGATCTGAACTGGCATGTAAATGGTAGGCTTTGTGATACATCAGGTTTAATCTATTTCTTACATTTTCCAAGCCAAAGCCGCCCTTTGTATCATTGGATTTTACATTTTGATTGGGATGAAAGGGATTTGATACCCTGAGTTGGAGTTCATTTTTATCGATACTTACCTGTATTTGAATTACACCCAATTCTTTTTCTTCGTATGAAATATGTTTAAAGGCATTTTCAACAAAAGGTAGTAAAAGGAGTGGGGCTATGAGAAATTTATTCAGCTCCAGTTCTTCTGGAAAATGCGATTCTATTTTTATGAAATTTGAATTTCTGATTCTTTCTAGTTCAAGATAATTTTTTAAATAATTGATTTCCTGTAACAAGGGAACCTCTTTGACATTAGATTCATACAAAAGGTATCGCATCATTTCAGATAATCGGATGATGAGTTCAGGAGTTTCGTCCGACTTTTTTAAAGCATGAGCATAAATACTGTTCAGGGTATTAAATAAAAAATGAGGATTGATTTGAGATTTTAAAAAATTGATTTCAGACTGTAGGTTTTTTTGTTCAAGCTGTCTTTGAATTTGCTCTTTTATAAACCAATCTTTTGCAATTTTAATTCCTGAACTGCCCAGTACTAAAAATAAAATAAATAAAAAATGACTCGCTAATTTATCTGACAGGTAAAAAGAATACCCTAACACAGTGTTACTGATCAAATAAACAAAACTCAACTCAAAGACTGAAATAAACAAGCAAATCGCGAAAAGTGTCAGGAAATAAATTAATATTTTACGCTTTACAAAAAAGTAAGGAATGAGTATATACAAATTAGAATATACCAAAAGGGATAAAAAAGCAACTCTGCCAATCAGAATTGGAAATAACTCTAACAGCTCTGCATAATTTTGAGGTGCAGATAAAAAAACAAGCAAAAACAGATAAGTTACCCATATCAAACTATGGTAAACTTTTTTCTTTGCGAGCTGATCACTTAGCTTTTTGTAAAAAGTTGGATACTGTGGAGTTTTCATCGTAAATTTGAGTGAATATCTTGAATCTTTGATTAAGTTAATTAAAATTTATACTGATCTTTCATTTTTATCTACAATTGAAAACGGGTGAAAAAAATTGTTTTATTGTTTTCTGTTTGGTTTCTATTGGAAAGCTGTACCTGGGTACGGGTTTTTACTTTCTTTTTACCCTCAGTAGAAGATCATCATATTTTTCCCCGAGATACAATTACATCAGAATTTTCTCCCCTTGTTTTTCCTTCCAGGATTGATCAGAGAATCAATGACATTGAAAATTGGATACCTGAAACAGAGCGATTAGGCTCTCAAAATATTGTTGAATTTCTGAATAAAACACAAAGTACAGCATTTGTGGTCTTGAGGAAAGATACAATTCTTTATGAATATTATGCCTCTTACCATAAGCCTCAAAAGCAACAAATTATTTTTTCCGTCTCAAAATCCATAGTCAATTTTCTTGCGGCTATAGCAATAGAGGAGGGTAAAATGAAAATGGAGCAGAAGGTATCAGATTTTTTACCTGAATTCAAATCAGATCAAAGAGTTGATATCCAAATCAAACACCTGATGAATATGGTTTCCGGATTGAATGCGGAGGATAAATCAAACCTATTTCGCTTGTCACAGCTCTACTACAATACCAATTTGTCTAAATTGGTTCGGAATTATGATCAAATGATTCATGAACCCGGATCTCATTTTGCCTATGCTTCACATTCTACTCAAATTTTGGCTTTTTGTATTGAGAAAGCTATGCAAAAGAATTTAACAGAACTGTTTAAAGAAAAAATATTTATCCCTTTATCCTTTGAGTGTGATGCCTATTTAACACTTGACACTAAAAAAAATAAAGCGTTAAGAGCTTATGGTGGATTTGCATTGTGCACAAAAGATTTACTAAAACTTGGTCAATTGATGTTACATAGAGGGATGTACAAAGGCAGGCAAATTGTTCCTTCATTTCTCTTTGACGAACTGATTCATCGTGCTCCCAAAGAAGACCAATGGTGGGGATATCTTTATGGTATCTGGAGAGATGGATATATTGACGAGTCAATATGGGAGGATCAGGATTTCTTTGCTGCTGGATTTAATGGACAATTTATTTATGTAAACCCTAGAGATTCAGTTGTGATTATCAGGCAGGGTTTGAAGGAGCCAATCAGATTTCCACCATTAATGGGAAGATTGTCTGCTTTGATTAGCCAACGGGAAAATGATTTAACTGTATCCTCAAATAATTATGCTGATCAATTTGAAGGTGTTTATGAATCAAATTATGGCGAAAAGTATGAAGTAGTTCAAAAAGGCATTAATACTTTAAATGGTGAACCCCAATGGATTATCTTTAAAGACCTGAACCAAACACTGAAGGTGAAAAAACTGTTTGTAGCGCAACAGATTGATGGAAAAAGTATTGGAGTGAATCGCTTTTCTTACTTCAATCGAGCCATATTTAAGGTGAAAGAAGGTAGGGTAGAAGGCATGTTTTTCGATAATCAAAGAAGTTTAGAGCTAAAATTTTTTGAGAAAAAATCAGACCTAGGGTTGAACCTAAGAAAAGTGAAACTCAATAAAATCAAAGCGGAAACAAATAAGAAAGTTACCTTTGAAAAATAAGGAACTTAGCTGTTTATAAAACCATAAAACATAAAGACAAGAAGTAAAATAAGTCCTACTACACCTACTATCGTAATCATTCTGATTTGTTTCTTATCATCTTCTGTTGGTGCAGATACTGTCAATGGTTCATTTGAATTGCGTGTAGGACCCATGGGATTTTCTGCATTCATTAATTTACGTTCCTTTCTGCTTATCTTTTTTTCATGCGAAGATCCGTGAGGTTGAAACTGATTTCTAGCCATTGTTGTTGATTTATTATTAATCAAAAGTAAAATATTGTTCAGAATTTTTGAAATATGGGTTCATTTAATTCTTAA
>CAZNNX010000136.1:0-1755 GCA_964574485.1 uncultured Saprospiraceae bacterium
TTTATCCTATTTACGACTTTACCTCCAGTGGATTGTCTTCAACCTGGAAATTTGCAACACCTAATACAAACAGAATCAAAGGTCCAGTGATGGAAAATAATTTTGGCTTGATTGAGATTGATTGGTTGTTAAAAAAAGTATTATTAAAATCAATAAATGTTGAAAATGTAGAGCAATTTAGATGTGTTATTCCTTTTTCAGAGTTGAAAATGTAAATAAACTATTTTATAAATAGAATGCCCCCAAAAGTTAATAACTAATTGGGGGCATTTTTATTATTTAGTTTGTGTTATCGGATATAAACCAACTTGATTGTTTGATTTCTAGTGCCAGATTGTAGGGAAAGGAAATAATTTCCAGCACTGAATTCATCCATTTCTATGGTCAGTTGTATGTCAACACCATTCTTATCAAAAGTTTTTAAAGTACGGCCTAATACATCAGTTAAGGTAAATCGAATTGATTCCTCTTTTGTTTGCTTCAGTTGTACTTGGAAATTTGTTTGCGTAGGATTAGGAAATACAGAAATCTGTATCTGATCTGCCTCGATAACTGAGGTTGGTGATGATAAGGTTGTGCTGGCACTTGCTGTACATCCATTCTGGTCAGTAACTGTAACTGAGTAGGTACCACTGGTCAAACCAGATAGGTTTGGTGTATTCGCAGCATTTGACCAAATATAAGAAACACTGCCAACTGCAAAGCTGACTGATGTATTTATTGAACCATCATTTGAAGTTCCTGTACTTGGATTTTGTGCATTGAGCGTTACAGAAATAGCCAGTGGGTCATTTAAAGTTATGGTATTGGTCGCTGTACAACCTTGGTTATCTGTAATGGTGACTGTATAAATTCCTGCAGACAAATTGGAGATTGAGTCACCCAGCGCCCCATTAGACCAATTGAATGTATAAGGTGCCACTCCACCGCTAGCAGCAGCCCTAACTATTCCGTCAGATTCACCATTACAGGAAATACCTGAAAGAATGAAAGCTGTAGATTGAATATTGCAATTGTTACAACCGTTTGTAACAAAGGCATGAATAGTGTCTTGGCAACCATTGACATCGCTTATGGTTGCAATATAATTACCTGGGGATAAATTATTGATAATGTTGCTTGTGCCACTATTCGACCAAAGTATGGTGTATGGAGAAGTTCCACCATTATAGGTTACAGAAGCTTGTCCATTATTAGAACCACAACTGGTACCTACAGCATTGCTAAATAATTGTAATGGTGTAGGTTCTGTTAAAATCAAGCTACTTGTTGCGGTGCAATTATTATTGTCAGTTATAGTCACTGTATAGTTTCCAGCAACCAGATTTACAATATTTTGAGTTGTTGATCCATTAGACCATAAATACAATAGTGGATTTGTTCCTCCTGTTGCATTTGCCTGAATAGTACCATTATTAGCACCAAAGCAAGTAATATTTGTTCCGTTTACAGAAGCAATTAAAGAACAGGGGTTACAAGAATTACCAACAGTTACCGTTGCAGTGGATTGGCAAGCGTTTAAATCTGTTACGGTTATTGAATAGGTGCCTGAAAAGAGATTGCCTATATTGGGACTATTTGATCCAGTAGACCATTGATAAGAAAGTGCCCCAGTTCCTCCAGATGCAGTAGCTGATGCATTTCCGTCATTATTCGCACAAGATACTGGGTTAGCTGTTGTGTTAATATTGATAGAAGTGGGCTGCGTAATAGTAACTGAACTAGTATTCTGACAAGCATTACCATCAGTTACGG
>CAZNNX010000136.1:1855-4065 GCA_964574485.1 uncultured Saprospiraceae bacterium
TTGGATTAACCTGTGATGGAGTCAGGGCGAGTGCCGAAGTTGGTTGGGTAATGGTAACGGAATTTGAACTCTGACAACCATTAGCATCAGTAGCAGTTACGGAGTAAACGCCAGCAACTAAGCCAGTATTGTTAACAGTAGTTCTGCCGTTTGACCAAATATAGGTGAATGGAACTGCGCCACCTGCGGAGGTAACTGTTGCTGAACCATTTGAATTACCAAAGCAACTGATATTTGTTGACCCGACTACGACAGTTATAGCAGAAGGCTGCGTAATAGTAACTGAACTAGTATTCTGACAAGCATTACCATCAGTTACGGTAAGGGTATAGGTGCCGGCAGTCAATCCTGTGAGGTTGGCAGTAGTTCTGCCATTCGACCAGAGATAAGAGAAAACGGAATTTCCACCAGATGTTGTGGTATTGATTGAACCTGTAGACAAACCGTTACAAGCTGGATTGGTAGAAGTGCTTGTGATTGAAATGGCATTAGGTTGTGTAAGGGTAATACTGTTGGTTTGGTTACAGTTATTTGCATCTGTTACAGTAACAGTATAAGTGCCAGCGGTCAAACCGGTATTTGAAACAGTAGTTCTGCCGTTCGACCAAAGATAAAGATAAGGAGCAACAGCACCGGTTGCTGAGATGGTTGCAGATCCGTTGCTGCTTCCGTTACAGGTTGGATTAACCTGTGATGGAGTCAGGGCGAGTGCCGAAGTTGGTTGGGTAATGGTGATAGTTGATTGTATTCTACAACCATTAATGTCTGTAACTGATATAGTATAGGTTCCGGCTGATAATCCTGTATTAGTAGCTGATGTTCTACCATTAGACCATAGATAGGTATAAGATGGTGTTCCTCCGGAGGCTGTTACTGTTGAATTACCTGTCGCATTTCCAAAACAGGTTACGTTAGTAGAGTTTGTGGTTACAGATAAAGAACTAGGTTGTGTTACTGTGATTGAGCTTGAAGCTGAGCATCCATTTGCATCCGTACTTGTCACAGTATAAGTACCTGCTGTTAGTCCGGTAATAGTTGCTGTAGTTCTTCCGTTTGACCAGACATAGGTGTAAGGAGCAACAGCACCTGTAGGGGTAGTACTTATACTGCCATTGTTTCCACCATTACAACTTACATTTGTTTGGGAATTTGAGATAGTTACAGAATTTACAGTGACATTAGTAGAAGTTGTATCACTCAAACAATCATTTGTTGCTATTAACCTAATTGTGTAAGAGCCAGGAGCAGAATATGAAACTGAGGTATTAGCTGTTGTGCTTGTATTTGGATTACCACTCGTCATTGTCCAGTTGTAAGTAGATGCTCCTGATGATGTATTTGTCAGATTAACTGTGGCACCTGTACATGCCACTGGATTAACAGGTGTAAAGTCTGCATTGGGAAGGGAACCTAAAACTGGGTAGATGTAATGTGCTAATCCAGCTCCCCAACTGGAAGGATCGTCATAAGGTACCCAAGTTCCATTAGAAAATTTTTCCCAAGCTGTAGCAGGTACCGTTTGACCAACTGTATTTGTAATCAGTGCAATAGTATCCCCATTGTATGTAAATTCAATACCAACAAAGAATATTTTTGAGGCTGGTAATGGAATTGCTCCAAAATTAATATATCCAACATTATTTCCACCTGCAATTAGATTTTGTACAGATTGATAAGTAACGGGTACAGAAGCTAACACAGTGGTTGGAGAACCAGTTGTTCCATCCCAAACCCTGCAATTAAAGGTTCTGGTTGCATTTGTAGTAAAGGCTCTGCCAAATCCAAAATAAGCTCCTTTAATGTGGGTGTTGGTTCCTGTGTAAGTATATTTATCGGCTTTGGCTAAGTCGCCGTAACCATTGTGACCTGCCAGGTATCCCCAAGAGCCAGAGGTGAGATATACGCGGGCCGTGTGGGTGATTTGGAAGTTTGGAGTAGTGGCACAACCAGATATACCAGTTGTAAAGGAGAAGGGACTTGATGCAGGTGCTGTTCCGCAACTATTGCTTGCAGTTACTCTCCAATAGTAGGTTGTACTGGGCGACAGCGCAATTGAGCTGTATGAATTGGTTGTGAGTCCGGTACTTTGATCGATAATTGGGGTTAAAGTAGGACTGGTAGAAATAACTATTGCGTATTGAACGCCAGTACCTGTGGCAGCGGTCCAACTAAAGTTTGTTGGTGTTGTAACGTTTGTTGCTGTATTAGCA
>CAZNNX010000136.1:4075-8079 GCA_964574485.1 uncultured Saprospiraceae bacterium
GGAGTTTGTAAGGTAACAGTGGTTGGGGCTCCAGTGCTGACATTTAAAGTTAAATTTACAGTTTTAGTTCCAGTGGTACTATTTCCATTAAGTGTTATTGTGTATGTTCCAGGAACTATACTGGCAGTGCCAGAAATAGTTAAAGTAGTGGAATTACCAGGGGTTACTGGATTGGTTGCAAAGGTTGCAATGGCTCCTGCAGGAAGTCCTGTTGTACTTAAGGTGATGGGGTTAGAAAATCCCCCGATAGAGCCAGTGTTTATGTTGTAAACTGCATTGTTGGGTTGGCATACACTTACAGTAGGAGTGGGTACAGTTAGTGTAAAATCAAAACTTGCTGCTGTAATTGTGAAATTATTGTTTGAGATATCAAAAAAGTATCCTCCGGCGCATCTCACCATGATTCTGCAAGTAGTTGAAGGCGTATTGGGTATTGTTACTGCTTGAGTTCCGTCGTTCGGCGTATTAGATAACAAAACAGTGTAGGTTTGACCTCCATCTGTGGAAATTAAAATATCAACATTAGCACAACTCACAGGAGCTGCTGTTGTATTGGCTACGTTCCAGGTAACGGTCTGGGTGGATGCTCCCGGGTAACTGATACCGGTGTTTGTTGGACTTGTTACAGTAAATGGACCTGCCGTATTGTTTACGGTTACGGTCACATTGCTATGGCTTGTACAACCTCCCACAGAGGCATTATCTCTGACTGTAACTCTGAAATTCATTGTTCTGCTTACAGTAGGAAGTACTTCCCAAGTAAAGGGTCCGTTGGATGCAAGGCTTGTCAGATTAGGGAAAAATCTTGTTGGGTTGGTAGTTGGGTTAAATGATCTGAAATTACATCTTGTAGTTTGTGTAGCCGTAGGTGTGGTAGTAGATGTGCCTGCATCCATTTGCTCCCAACAGTATGTTAGGGTATTTCCATCAGGATCGGAACCTGTAGCAGTAAGGAAAAAAGGAGTGCCTTGGGGTATAACGACAGCTGTTGCATTCGGAGTAACGTTAGGTGTACTGTTGGCAATAGCAGTTCGTACAGCGCAAGAGTTTCCAGCTCCGGTAACAAAGGCTCCCATTTCTTGTAAGCTAATCGTGTGAAAATAATCATTACTATTATTTTGTACATTAAATGTTGCTGTGCAAATACCTGCATATGCCATAATAGTTGAACCACTGCCTGGTTCCATGGATGTTGTTGCATTGGCATTACCAGCGCAAGAACCATTGGCATTGTTATTAAATGTGTGATTACAACCAAACTGATGACCCATTTCATGTGCCACATAATCAATATCAAAGGGGTCTCCAATGGGAGAGGGACTACCTGTTACACCCCTTGCCTTTCCTGTTGCATTACAAACCGACCCCAATTGTGCAATTCCACCACCACCGGTTGAAAAAACATGTCCAATATCGTAATTGGCTCCACCTATTACTGTAGTAAGATTGGTTTGATTTTCATTCAACATGGTAGAACCATTATTATTTGTATAAGGGTCAGTTCCTCCATTGGTGTAGATGATCAGATTGTTATTCGCAACTAAATTCATTCTGACAGCCATTTCTCTGCCATACACCGCATTGATTCTGTTCATGGTCGTATTTTGAGCTGCTAAAGCTAAAGCGACTGTTCCACCATGAAAAGCGGTATATTCACCTGTGGCAGCCAAAGCCAGTCTGTAGGTTCGAAGTTCGCATGAACCATAGGCAATTTTTAAATTGGGTTCATTGGATGTTTTAGAGGGAGCAAATTCTGTAACCGCACATTCCATCGTCTTGTTGATACTGCTTCTGAAATCTCTTCTATGATAAACAGTATAATATTCAATATCTCCATTAAAGTAGTAAGGATCTATAAAAACTGTACTTTCTCCCGGTATTATGATCATGGCGTGAAAACCTTGAGGTGTAAAATCAAAACGAACGGTAATGTTTTTATCCTCAACAGCATAACCCGCATAGGTATTAATTTCAGGATATTGAGCTGCCAATTCAGGTGCCATAATGGGAGACTCAACAATATCAAAATTCATTAATCTTCCATCCGGCAGAGGCAAACTTATAAATGTTTGGGTCATCTGGGCAACCGGTGTAAATTCAAGAGGTGCAACCATCAGTATTTCCTTTAAAGTATTTACATCTAAGCGAAATGTACTGTAATTCAAAGGAGTTATGTATCTGGTTCCGATATTGGGAACATCCTTGTCATCGATTTGAGTCCAAAGTGGATTGGAATTTGGAGTAGATTTTTGGGCAGATAAGAAATGGACTGAGGTGCACAGTAATATGAAAATGTAAAATTTCTTCATAGAGTATTTTTTTTAATATTTTAAACATTTAAAATTAATTAATATGAAAATAAAATCCTTGTTAGGTTCTGTTTTTTTTCCAAATACTTGATTTATTGTTGGTGTTTTGAATTTGATTCGATTGTTTGTTTTGTTTTTCAGTCAAATAAATAGCTAATAAGCTTGCAATTTCTTCAGATTTTGCATCAGATTGAAGTAGTGATTCATTTGAGAAGTGTTTTTTTACAAAATGCGTATCAAATTCACCACTTATAAAGCTGGGGTGTTGAAAGGTAAAAGTTCCGAAGTTGAGTGTTGTTGCAGGGCCATCAATTTGATATTCAGATATTGCTCTTATCATTCTGGTTATAGCTTCTTGTCTGTCTTTTCCGTAGGTAATCAGTTTGGCAATCATCGGATCGTAAAAAATAGGAATATCCATTCCTTCTTCATAGCCATCATCAACCCTGATGCCTGGTCCTTTGGGGGTTCTGTAGGTTTTTAATTTGCCAATACTTGGTAGAAAATTATTACTGGGATCTTCCGCATAAACTCTTAGTTGCAATGCATGCCCCTGAATTTTTAAATCTTCCTGTCGGAATGAAATAGCTTCACCTCTTGCAATCTGAATTTGTTCTTTAACAAGATCAATTCCAGTAATCAATTCAGTAACAGGATGTTCAACCTGTAAGCGCGTATTCATTTCCAAAAAATAAAAATTGTGGTTTTCATCAAAAATGAATTCACAGGTACCGGCTCCCAGATAATCGCAAGATCTTGCAACATCACAGGCTGATTTACCCATTGCTTCCCTCAGTTCTGGACTCAGAACTACGGAGGGGGCTTCCTCAATAACTTTCTGATGCCTTCTTTGTACAGAACATTCTCTCTCAAAAAGATGTACAATATTTCCATGAGAATCTGCCAAAATCTGTATTTCAATGTGACGGGGAGAGGCTACATATTTTTCAATGAATACAGAACCATCTCCAAAAGCATTCAGTGCCTCAGAAACTGCTCTATCCATTTGCTCGTCAAGATCTTCATCCCGGTCAACTATTCTCATTCCTTTTCCCCCACCACCAGCTGAAGCTTTGATCAGGATGGGATAACCTATTTTTCTGGCAATAGATTTGGCTTCTTCTTTATCTGAGATTGCTGTTTTTGTACCGGGTACCAATGGAATATTATATTGGTCAGCGGCTTCCTTTGCAGCCAGTTTGCTGCCCATGATTTCAATTGCTTTGGGTTTAGGTCCGATAAAAATCATACCAGCCTCTGATACTGCTTTTGAAAAATGAGCATTTTCTGATAAAAAGCCATAACCTGGGTGTATTCCGTCAACACCTAACCTTAATGCTTCAGAAATTATCTTGTCAATTAACAGATATGATTGATTAGAAGGAGAGGGGCCAAGATAAACAGCTTCGTCAGCATATCTGACATGAGGTGCAGACCTGTCTGCGTCTGAGTATACTGCTACGGTTTGGATGCCCATTTCTCTGCAGGTACGCATAACTCTAATAGCAATTTCTCCTCTGTTAGCTACTAAAATTTTTTTCATTTTCCTAGTTTTTTTACTGCCATGTGTATCCTTTTTACAGCTTCCTCAATATCCTTTCCATTGATAGAATAACTTAATCTGATGCAATTTTTATTACCAACAGCATTGCCTGGCACCACAGCAACATGGGCTTCATCCAACAGGTAATCTGC
>CAZNNX010000137.1:0-7977 GCA_964574485.1 uncultured Saprospiraceae bacterium
TTATCGTTGTCCTTGAATTACTCCATAAATAGCTGTAAGCACCTGTACCTCCACTTCCCGCAGCAGTTGCCGATCCTGTATTTTGTCCAAAGCAAAGTACATTAACTTGGTTTGGTATTGTAGCTGTAACTGAAGTTGGTTGAGTAACAGTAACAGTAGAACTTGTTGTACAAGCATTGTTATCTGTTACTGTAACAGTGTAAACTCCAGCACTTAGACCTGATACAATCTGTGTACTGGCTGCGCTCGACCATAAATAAGTGTATGGTGAAGTGCCCCCAGAAGGATTGGCTCTTACAATTCCGTCAGCAGAACCAAAGCATGAAACCTGAGCTCCATTATAATTGGAAGTGACAGTTGTGGTTGTAGAGACAGGGGTAGTAGGTTGGGTTATTGTCACGCAGGTATTTGCTCTACAATTATTAGCATCTATGGCTGTAACACAATATGAGCCTGCAGCCAAGGCAGAAACGCTTGCTCCTGTTTGACCATTGGACCAACTAAATGTATAAGGGGCAGTACCACCAGATCCACTTGCATTTGCTGTGCCTGTGGCTTGACCAAAACACAAAATATTTGTACTTGTTGGAATTGTAGCTGTTACAGCAGTAGGTTGCGTTACCGTAACAGTAGCTGTGGTTGTACAGTTTGTATTGTCTGTGACTGTAACAATATAGGTTCCAGGACCAACACCTACATTATTTTGAGTTGTTCTACCGTTAGACCAAATATATGTGTAAGGAGCAATACCGCCAATCGTATTTACAGTTAGTGAGGCATCCGTTGAGCCAAAGCAGCTAATATTTGAGCCATTATAGTTTGTTGTTACTGAAGCAGTAGCGTTGGGAGGTCCAACTGTTACAGCTAAAATAGAGTCTCGGAAACAACCACCTGCAGGATTGATAACTCTGATTGTATAGTTGTAAGTACCAGGAGCTGCCGGAGGAGTTACAGTTATGGAATTACTTGTACCAACAAAGGCACCACTTCCGATAAGTGTATTGCCTGGGCCGTACCATTGATAGTTCATCCCGTTTAGGTTGGTTGACGCATTAAGTGTAATTGGAATATTGGGGCAAATGATACTCGGTCCAGATAGGTTTGCTAATGGACTTGGAGAAACAATAACCCGAACAGTGTCCCTGGAGAGACAACCATCCGTATATCTCACAGAAACAACATAATCAGTTGTGCTTGGTGGTGTTGCAATGGTTGATGCGGTATTCGGGCTACTCAGACCCAAGGGTGGTGTCCATGTATAGGTTGAGATATTCGTTGCAGAAGATGTGGCAGTGAGTACCGTATCCTGACCAGCACAGATAGTAAGATTGGGACCCGCATTAACGGGTGGATTTGGATTGTCAACTATATTAATGGTATATGCCTGAGAATTTAATCCAGGGACTGGACAGGCATTGTCATTAATATTGACCGAAAATACATGTATGCCTAGGTCGTTGATTGTTGGTGTCCAACAGAAACGACCTGTTCTAGTATTTCCAGTACCTGTAATGGTGAAGGTTGCACCCGGTGGAAGACCAGCTGCGGTCATGGTAATGTTATTTGTTGTATTGGCATCTGTTGCTACCACATTAAAGCATAATGTTGTGTTTCCTAAACAAAAAACCGTATCAAAATCGTTGGGCACAGAATTAATTCCGCCAACTGTTGGTAAAATATTACTACAATTCTGTATGATAAATTGCATATCTCTGGTGATTTCAGAAAGTAATACACCATTTCTAAATTCTCTTACCCTAACACATATTACTGCTACTTGCGGTTGATTGGGGGTAAATGACATTTGACCTGTGACAGGATTTAAGTTAATTGGTACTGTTAGTGGATTAGCAGCTGAAAAACCACCAGCATAAGTAACGTTTGTAGTAGAAGTCTGGCGACAAGGAACCAAGGCATAAGACAAAGAGTCACCATCTGGGTCAGAAGCCAATTGCTGGTAATTTACTGTCTGATTTACACAGGTAACAGGTGTGGGATTATTTAAAAAGCTGGGTGAATTATTACACGGAACAGTATTGTTTAAGCGGGTTTCGATATACATGTTGGCACTACCAGGGGCTGACAGATTTGTAATCATGTTATTTCTGCAACAATAACCCCCTGTAGCTCCAGAAATGATCCAGTCGGAGCAAACTGCAGGTAAGGTGATAATTCCAACGTAAACATGCATTTCAACTCCAATACCAGTTCCTCCGGCACATCTACTAGTTTGTCCGGGACAAAGAGGAGTAATATCTACAATTTGGGTTCGGTTTATAGTTACATTGAAATTACTGAAGCAAGCAGCAGATCTAACATTTACTGAGACCGTTGCAGGTAAGGTAGTACCTGCACAGTCACGATAGGTTCGAAATGTGACTTGATATTGATTGGGCCCCACACAAGTATAGGTAATCTCAAAACCCATATAATGTGTGGCATTAGATTGGGGAGAAAGTAAAAAAAACAATACCATTGTTAGTAACAAATAGCGGAATCTAGCAATAAACTTCATCATGTGAATTTTATAAATTGTATAAGTATTTTCAAGTATTACTATAAACGGAAGATATAACCAATTTATAACCCAAGGCATTAAAAAAAAATGTTTAAAACCAGAATGCCAGGTAAGAAAAGAGTGTAAATCTTCAACCTGCTAAGATAAAAAAAATCAGCAGTATTTAAAATTATTTAAAAGTTAAATCGTTAATAATAAAGAGATATGATAAATATTTCAATTTAAAAAGGATGAGCTCAGTAACTAACTGAGCTCATCTTTTCAATTCTATTTTGATGTATAAACACTTAGATTCAAAGCTAGTAATTACTTTTTTTACTCTTCTTCGTCAAAATCAAATTTTGGTTTTTCCACATGATTTATCTCATCATCTTCTTCAAATTCATCATCATCTTCTTCGATTTGATTTTTAACAGGACCAAGCTCTTCGTCTTCCAAATCTTCAGCCTCTAATTCAAGAGCTTTTTGATACTTACTTGCTTTTACAGGGATAAACGAATCAAATGAATCTTCAGAAAGGCTTAATGGGTTGTCTTCCTCAGTTCCTACTATTTCTTCGATATTCAATTTAACCAGAGGATTGGAAGTCATTTCCTTAAAGTTTGCTCTGTTTTTTGCTATGTCAATTGCTGTAAAAATAGCATCTCTGAATGACTCATTGGATGCTTTGTTTTGACCTGCTATGTTATATGCCGTTCCATGGTCTGGCGATGTCCTTACAAAAGGCAATCCAGCTGTAAAATTTACGCCGTTTTCAAAACAAATTGATTTAAAAGCTACAAGTCCCTGATCATGATACATGGCTAATACAGCATCGAATTGAACATAACTTTGATTTCCGAAGAATCCATCAGCAGGGTAGGGGCCATATGCCTGAATCCCATGTTGTCTTAATTCTTGGATAGCAGGAGAAATAACTTGCTGCTCTTCTTTGCCTATCAAACCTTGATCACCTGCGTGCGGATTCAATCCCAAAACGGCAATTTTAGGTTTATGTATACCAAAATCAGCGAAAAGGCTATTTGATAGTATTTTTGTTTTTTTAACGATGAGCTCTTTGGTTAATTTTTTGGGGATTTCAGCTATGGGTAAATGATTTGTTGCCAGCGCAACTTTCAGATTTGGGCCAACCATCATCATGAGAGATTCAACAACATTAGCTTTTTGGGTGAGGTATTCTGTATGTCCCTTGTGTTCAAAACCTCCCATCTGCATGGAGAATTTATTGATAGGAGCAGTAACTAAAACCTGAAGGTAGCCACTTTTTATATCATCCATTGCTTTATTCAATGAAGCAATGGCAAATTTTCCAGCCTCTTCCGTTGCCTTTCCTAAAGTTATTTTGATATTATCATGCCAACAATTGACTAAATTAATCTCAGCTTCCTTAGCTTGAGAAGCATCTTTAATGCTTTGAAAATTAAAGTCCTTTGTTTGAACAATATTTTTGAAATAGGAGATAACTTTTCCCGATCCATAAATTATGGGTGTACATAATTCCAAAAATCTGTCATCAGAAATTGTTTTAAGTACAACTTCAACACTTATACCATTGATATCTCCCAGGGTGATACCCACTTTTATTTTAGTCATTTTTCTGAATTTTGTGTATTCTTTTCATTAAATAATCATGTAACAATCTTACACCATAACCTGTACCTCCTTTTGTCCAGTAATTTGAGCCCTTGTGTGTAAAGGCAACCCCGGCAATGTCCAAATGAGCCCAGGGATAATCCGTAAAATGTTCAAGGAATTTTCCTGCGGTTATAGCCCCGCCATAACTGCCACCTATATTTTTTATATCTGCGATATCAGATTTAATTTCATCGCCGTATTCTTCCCACAGTGGTAGTGAGACTAACCTTTCGTAAGTGTTTTGACCAGATTGTATTAAGTTTTCTATGATGTTTTCATCGTTACCCATGACTGAAGCAGCATAAGGACCTAAGGCAGCGGCAGTTGCTCCTGTTAGTGTGGCAATATCGATTACAGTATCGGGGTGATATCTTTTTGCAAAATGCAATGCATCAGCCAGAATCATTCGACCCTCTGCATCAGTATTCAGTACTTCTACTGTGGAGCCACTCATCATTTTGATCACATCGCCGGGGGCATAAGCCTGCTCTCCGGGTCTGTTGTCAGTAGCGGGTATTAGCCCAACTACATGTATAGGTAGCTTTAGTTTTGAAATTAATCCAATTGTAGTAATAACAACGGCGGCTCCAGCCATATCACATTTCATAAAGTCCATAGACATAGCTGTTGGTTTCAGACTCAATCCGCCTGTGTCATAAACCACACCCTTACCAACCAAAATGATCGGTTTGTCATTTACAGCATCTTCTGGCTTCCATTCCAGTATTGAAAAGGTGGGGGGAAGCTGACTTCCTTTATTTACGGCCAATAAGCCACCCATATTCAATTCTTCAATAGATTTTTTATCTAAAATCTGAGCCTGATAACCACATAATTTGGCATGGGATAAAACAAAAGAAGATAATTTTTCAGCAGTCAAGTCATTTGGTGGATCGTTTACCAAATCTCGACAAAAGGCAATTTGATCACAAAGGTGCATTAAGGTATTAGCGTTTACTTCCGAAATACAGTCAGAGGGTAAATTTAACTCTACTTCGTAAGCCTCTTCTGGTTTAGATTTAAACTTGTCGTAGGTGTAAGAGCTTAATAACATGCCCTCCAGAAAAGGTAATAGTAAATCAACTTTTGGAATCATTATACCAAGATTCAAAGACTTAATTTTTTGATTTTTACATCTTTGAAACAATTGAGCACCTTGTATTCGCGATTTTTCTTTGTTTTTATATGTTATTTCCTCAGGTAGAAGCTCAATCATAACAGAATCAGTCAAACCATAATATTGCAGTTGTTTAATTTTTTGCTCAAATTGATTTTGTATAATTAATGCTATGTTACTTTCTATATGTTCAGCCAAGAAAGCTATTTGACTTTCACTACAAATTATTAAGTTCGGTCTATTACTCGGCTTCGTAATTATGTTTAATTTTACATTGATTGACATATCTGTATATTCTTATTAATGGCGTAAATATAGCAAAGATTTGTCATCGTATTTTATTTTATCCATAACTGTATTAAATAATTCAATTGAAAGCAAAAAAATCTTTCGGTCAGCATTTCCTAAAGGATGAGACAATCGCAATTAAGATTGTAGATGCTTTGGATTGTGAAAAAGCATATCAATCTATCATTGAAGTTGGTCCCGGGCAAGGTGTTTTAACCAAGTATCTACTTGAAAAATCAGATTACAATTTTACAGCAATTGAGGCAGACATTGACATGGTTACTATTTTGCATCAAAATTATCCTGCCTTGGAGGGTAAAATAATACATCAGGATTTTTTGAAAGTTTCTTTGAGTGATGTAACAAACTATCAGGAAACTGCATTGATAGGCAATTTCCCTTACAACATTTCGACACAAATTGTATTTAAAGTATTACAATTTAAATTTATGATCCCGGTCATGGTGGGAATGTTTCAAAAAGAAGTTGCAGAGAGAATTTGTGCAAAACCAGGTTCCAAAACCTATGGTATATTATCAGTTTTGTGTCAGGCTTTTTTTCATACACAATACCTTTTTACTGTAAAAGCAGGAAGTTTTAATCCGCCACCTAAAGTTCTTTCTGCAGTAATCAGGTTGGTAAAAAAAGATGAAAAAGAGGTAGAAAAATTTGATGAAGAGTTGTTTTTTAATTTGGTGAAGATAAGTTTTGGACAAAGAAGAAAAATGTTGAGAAATACTTTAAAAAATATATTTCCAGAATACGTTTTAGAAGAAGAATTTTTCAAACAAAGACCAGAACAGCTGGGTTTCAGCGATTTTATTCATTTGTGTCACAGAAAAGAAAAAATAAAGAATGAAAAAGGTTTTGATAACTGACGATGTTCATGAAATCTTAATTTATGGTCTGGAAAAGGCAGGTTACGAAGTCAATTATTTACCTCATATCAACTTGGAAGAAACCTTGTCTATCATAACCGATTATGAGGGTATCATAATCAATTCTAAAATAAAGATTGATCACTCGTTTTTAGACAAGGCAAAGCGACTTCAGTTTATAGCCCGACTGGGTTCTGGAATGGAGGTAGTTGATTTAGTAGAGGCAAAAAAAAGAGGAATCTTTGTGCACAGGTCTCCTGACGGAAATGCCGATTCTGTAGCAGAACATGCTATTGGCATGTTGCTTTCTTTATTCAATAAGTTAAATTCTTGTCATCGTTCCGTGGAATCCTATCAATGGAATCGGGAATCCAATAGAGGTCTTGAATTGAAAGGGAAAACCATATCCATTATAGGTTGTGGATTCACAGGATCGGCTCTGGTAAAAAAGTTGATAGGTTTTGAAATGAACATTCTTATTTATGATAAATATAAAACCTTGGAGCTTTTCACCCATGCTAAGCAGGTTGAACTGGAGGCTGTTTTTCAAGACACTGATATTTTGAGTATTCATTTGCCATTAACTGTTGAAACGAGAAAAATGATTAATGCTTCTTTTTTTAACCAATTTAGAAAAGAATTCTTTTTGATCAATACGTCCAGAGGAGAAGTTATTGAAGAAGCTGATTTGTTGTTGGGACTAAATACCGGTAAGATAAAAGGAGCCTGTCTTGATGTTTTTGAGAAAGAAAAAACAAATCTGTATACAGATAAAGATATAGAATTCTATAATGAACTTTTCAGAAGACAAAATATAGTTCTTAGCCCTCATGTGGCAGGATGGACAAATGAATCAAAAAGAAGACATGCAGAAATTCTTTTGAATAGAATTTGCAATAATTCAGATTATGTTTAAGAAAAAGTTAAGGTTACAAATAAATAAGAAAAATATTTGTTTGGTTTTTGTGTCTGAAAAGCAATAAGAATTTGGAAAACAAATAATTTCAAATTATAATTGTAACCGGTTTACACTGTTTTTTGCTTTGCAGAAGGTTTATTACATGCTAAATCTTTGAAAATCTTAACATTGTGTTAAACTTTTATTTGTTTATTAATACCATAGTAAACCAAAAGATTGAACATTTTATCATTAATTAACTAAACACAGTTATGGTTCGTAACTTTATTTTACTCTTACTGCTTTTTGTTGGTCTCGGTGTCCAAGCTCAAACGACCGGAGACTTACAAGGTAAAGTGCTTGATGAAAATGGGGAACCTCTTCCTTACGCAAATGTAGCCTTGTACAAAGGAGATAATTTGGTTAGGGGTACCTCTACAGACTTTGATGGTTTGTATAACTTTTCCAATATCGAAGCTGGTACTTACGATTTATTGTTGTCTTATGTAGGTTTACCTACCAAAAAAACTACAGGGGTGGTTATCAAAGTCGGACAGACAATGAATTTTGACATATCCTACAGCGCTGAGGAAATTGCTACAGCTATTGAATCTGACACTTCTGGTCCTGTTGTAATTGTAAC
>CAZNNX010000138.1:0-7947 GCA_964574485.1 uncultured Saprospiraceae bacterium
GCAAATTGATCTTGATCCTCTCTGCTGATTTGATATTTTTCAGCTAGATTTTCAGCGGTTTCTCCCATGCCGTCAACACCATATAAGTTTTTCATTTTAGGATTGACAAAGCGCCAGCCAAAACTTGAGTCATACATCTGGGCATCACGACCAAAAGCAGCACTTGTTTTAGATATAACCCATGGTCCCCTTGTCATGTGTTCTATTCCACCTGCGAGAAAAACATCTCCTTCTCCAGCACGAATAGCCCTGGAGGCATGAACAACAGCAGACATACCTGAGGCGCAGAGTCTGTTTACTGTTTCACCCGGAATGAGCGGGGATAAACCAGCAAGTAAAGAGGCCATTCTGGCAATATTTCTGTTGTCCTCACCTGCTTGATTGGCGCAACCCATAATGACATCGTCAATTTGATCTGGGGGTAGATTTGGATTTCTTTTTATTAATTCCGAAATAACATGAGCAGCTAAATCATCTGCCCTAACTGGAGCCAAGCTACCGGCAAAATTACCTATGGCAGTTCTTATTCCATCTACAATAAATGCATCTTTCATACCTTTTACCATTCTGAAGAAGTTCTAAAGACAGTGCCTTTAAATAAGGCAACCTTTTTTCCTTCCTGATTAACAATATGTATTCTATAAATTCCAAACTTATTACTCAGATTCTCTTCAATCGCCTCTGCAATTAAAATATCATGAGCTTGAACAGCAACCAAATGCGAAATAGAGGTTTCAACAGAAAGACTTTTTCGGCCGTGCCCGTTAGAGGCAAAAGCTAAGGCTGAATCAGCCAATGAATAAGTAATTCCGCCATGGGCCAACCCAAATCCTTGGGTCATCTCTTGTCGAACTTGCATTTGTAATTTGGCATAACCTGCATCCAGTGAGATGATTTCAATCCCTAACCATTGACTAAAAGCGTCATGATCAAACATTTTTTCTTTGGCTATGGCATAAGCCTTCAATTCTGATTCTGTTTTCATATGTTTTCTAAGTGTAAAATTAAAAAAAAGGGTCTTACTTTTTAGTAAAACCCTTTTTCAAGATGTATGCGGTTCAATTATTTTAAAATTTGAACTTTTTTACGAGCCAAAGGTCTGTTTTTCTCATCAAAGACGGTAAGAATGTAAAGTCCTGTTTCAAAAGAGGAAAGGTCTAACCATGGGTTGTTTTGCTCAAGGTTCCAAGTTCTTAACAATTGTCCCTGTAAATTGGTCAGTTGTAAAAATCCAGAAGCAGGCATTTGATCAGAATAAATTTGAATCAAATTTTGACTTGGATTAGGCATAATTTCAAATGATATCGCCGGATTGATCTCAAAAATGGAAGAAGCCGGACTACAAGTTTGCCCGTGATTAAAATAAATATCAACAGAATCACGCAGAGAGGTTCCAACACCATAGAAGATATACCTCATGTGTGAACACCCCGAATTACGCTCCGGATATAAATGAGCAGAAAAAGATAATTCAATGACACTGTCTGCCATATTGATTGTAGTGGAGGAAACCAACTCTGGATAACGACCCGCTGTGTCTGCCGGTGGACAAATATCCCAGCAAGTTGCATTGAGTGTACCCGCTACTACATTAATTTCTTTACGAATTACTTTTACATCCAGGGTTTGGCCACTTACATTTTGAACGCGTATGCCCTTATATAAATCAATAGCAGTTGAAGTGCCATTGACAATAACATAACTGTTGTTAACCATAGAATTATTGGCAGGGTCAGTTAATTTAAAGCTTTGAGCCGAAACATAGAGGGGCAAAAAGGCTAGTAGTAAGAGTATTTGTTTTTTCATAGTAAATTCATATAAATTGTTAAAAAAAGAATATTTAAAAAATATAATTTAGTGATATGTAAATTTATTGATAATAAATTCCAAAATTTGGCATGGAAAAGCTAATTTTAGATTCCAAAGATAATCCTTTTTAATCAATCAAGCAATCTAATATATTTTGATTGCTAATTTTTTAACCTATTTCTATCTATGAAAAAATTAATTTTACTCCTATCTGGTGTTTACATGAGCTTCAGTGCTATGGCTCAGCTACCTGTTAGTACAACACCTGAAAACAGAAGAGCACTACTTGAAGAATTTACAGGTATCAATTGTACCTATTGCCCTGCAGGTCACGTAATTGCTTCAAATTTGAAAAATGCCAATGGTGCAAACTTTTGGGTTATGAATGTACACGTTGGATCTTTTTCTACTCCAGGTGCAGGTCAACCAGATTTTAGAACTACTTTTGGAACCGGTTTAGTAAATCAGGCAGCCCTTACCGGATATCCTGCTGGTACTATCAACAGACACCTTTTTGCCGGTTTGGGCCAAAATGCTGGAACTGCAATGGGTAGAGGTAACTGGTCAAATGCAACAACTCAAATCAGAGCAATTGCTGCTTATGTGAATGTTGCTGTAGAAGCTCAGGTAGATGAACAATCCAGACAATTGAGAGTTATCGTTCAACACCACTTCACAGCCAATGGTACTACTACTAACAAATTGAATGTAGCGCTATTGCAAAATAATGTGGAAGGACCTCAAACCGGAGCTCAAACTTACAATCCTGGTAATATCCAGCCTAATGGAAAGTATTTGCACCAACACATGCTAAGACACTTCACCACAGGTCAGTGGGGAACAGCTATCACAAATACTGCTGCAGGTACAACTACCACAGACACACTTTATTACACGATTCCAGCAAGCTTGAATAACATTGCCTATGATTTAGGTAATTTAGAAGTAGTTGCTTTCATCACTGATGGACAACAAGAAGTAATAAACGCAAATGGCTCTGATGTGAATGTAGTTAACTTTGCAACCAATCTTGACGCTGCATTGAATGCTATCAAAACTGTAAACCCATACTGCCCAGGACCTGGTTCTGAAACTCTTTGGGTAAGAATGAAAAACAACGGTGGTACAACAATTACCTCAGCAACCATCAATATCAGCGCTAATGGAACTACTCCAACTCCTTATAACTGGACGGGTTCTCTAGCTTATGGTCAATCAGCTTATGTAAATCTACCAACTTATAACTTTACCGTATTGCCATCCAATACTATTGATGTTACAATAACTAATGTGAATGGCGGTGCCGATCAGGTAAGCACAAACAATACACAGTCTACAAGCTTCACGCAGGCGGTTGAAACAACGAATAACAATATCACAGTTCGCGTAACCTTAGACGGATATGGATCTGAAACTTCTTGGTCTTTGAAAAACAGTGCCAATACTACTGTTGCTTCTGGTGGTCCTTATACTGACGCAGGAGCCAATGGAGCTTATCCTCAACCTGACATCAACCTAACCTTACCAAATGATTGTTATACTCTTCAGGTAAATGACTCTTATGGTGATGGTATGTGTTGTGCCTATGGTAATGGTAACATCCAAGTTTTTGCTAATAGTGTGTTGATCCCAGGTATTTCTTCTTCCACATTTACTTCTCTTGATTTGAAAAAATTCACAGTAAATGTTGCTACCGCTGTTGAAGAAATTAATAACCAGGCCATTCAGGTGTATCCAAATCCTGCAGGTTCTGAATGCACAATTTCTTTCCAAAACACTGTTGAATCTGCTTTGATTGAATTGGTTGACTTACAAGGAAGAGTTATTCTTTCTCAAAATGTAAACCAAGTGAATGCTCATACAATGAATACTTCTAATTTAGCAAATGGTGTTTACCTGGTAGTTGTTACATCTGAAGGTTCTGTTTCAACACAAAAATTATCTATTTTGAAATAATTTCAAATTTGGTTTCAAATTTGTATTGTGAAGTATAAATCAAAAATGATAATGATGAAATACCACTTCTTACTCAGTTTTCTTCTTATTTCTTTCTTGTCTTTTGCACAAGACAAACTACCAAACATTGTTCTGAAAGATATGAATGGCAAATCAGTCAATCTGTCTCAATTAACAAATAATGGAAAGCCAATTGTGATTAATTTTTGGGCTACCTGGTGTGGTCCCTGCAAAAGAGAATTAGAAGCAATTCATGAAGTGTATGAATCATGGGTGGAGGAAACAGGTGTTACCTTATACGCTGTTTCTATCGACGATCAAAGAAATGTTGACAAGGTAAAACCATATGCCAATGCACAACAATGGGCTTTTGAAGTCTTGTTGGATACCAATGGTGATCTCAAAAGAGCAATGGGTGTAAACAATGTCCCCTTTACTTTTCTCGTTGATGGTCAAGGTAAAATTGTGTGGAAACACAACAATTACAATCCTGGAGATGAAGAAGAATTACTTCACAAAATTAAAGAATTATCAAAGCAGTAATGTTTTCTATGAAATGTAGTAATCTTATAATATGGGCTGTATCCTTGTGTACAGCCCAATTTTCTTTTGCCCAATTTGAAAATATTCTTGGGGGCTCCGTTATGGGAAATATCGAATCAACCTTTCAATATTATGCCCCGGATTCAACAATCAATGCACAGGTCCCACCATCCAAAACAGGATTAAATTCATTCGCCAATATCAATTACAGCATTGGAAAGTTCAGGGCGGGAGTAAGGTTTGAAAGTTATTTGCCAGCCTTGCTCGGATATCCGGCACGATTTAATGGGACTGGTCTGGGATATAGATATGCCGGCTACAGCAATGATTTTATAGAAGTTACAGTTGGTAATTTTTACGATCAATTTGGTAGTGGAATGGTCTTTCGCGCCTTCGAAGAAAGACAACTAGGTTTGGATAATGCCATGGATGGAATTCATTTAAAAGTTAGGCCCTATAAAGGTATCGAGTTGACAGGTCTGATAGGAAAGCAAAGATATGAATTTAACAGTCAGTTATTTAATGGTCCAGGTACCGTGAGAGCGGTGAATCTAGATGTTGATTTCAGCACTATTTTCCCCAAACTATTGGAAAAAGGCTGGCAATTTACCGTTGGGGGTAGTTTTGTAAGTAAATTTCAAACGGCACAATCCCCCATTTTGATTTTACCAGAAAATGTAGCTGCATATGCCGCCCGTTTTAAAGTAGTTTATAAAGGCTTTAACTTTAATGCAGAAGGAGTTTTAAAAGAAAACGACCCCTCTGTCAACAATGGTTATATCTACAAAAATGGTTATGGTATTCTGGCAAATTTTGGTTATTCACAAAAAGGTTTGGGCATACTGATTCAAGCCAAGGCTATAGACAATATGAGTTTTAGATCAGATCGCACAGCACAGCTAACAGATCTGCAAATCAACTTTCTTCCTGCCCTTACCAAAACACATACCTACAACTTAGCGGCAACACTCTACCCTTATGCAACTATTCCCAATGGAGAAGTGGCATTCCAGGGGGATATTTTTTACACATTTCCTAAAGAAACATTGCTGGGTGGGAAATATGGCACAAAGGTCAGTGTTAACTTTTCAACAGTTTATGATGTGAAACGAAATATCATTGAAAGAGATAGTTTTTTGAGAGGATATACCTCAACACCCTTTGTTTTAAATCCAGATAGTTTGTTTTTCAGAGACTTTAATATCGAAATCAGTAAAAAGTTCTCTAAAAACCTTTCCATGAAATTTATTTATTTTAACCAGGCTTTCAATGCTTCTGCCAATATTGTAGCACAAAGTACAGGCTATATTTACACCAATATTGCCGTGGTTGACATGACTTATAAAATCAATAAAAAACATAGTATTCGTGCCGAACTTCAAGGACTTTGGACCAAACAGGACCAGGGCGACTGGGCTACCTTGGTGGTGGAATACACGATTTCTCCCAATTGGACCATTGGTATCATCGATCAGTGGAATTATGGAAATAAAACCGAAGAAAAAAGAGTTCATTACCTATTGGCGACCCTCTCCTATATCAAAGGTTCAACCCGGTTGATGTTGAATGTAGGAAAACAAAGGGCCGGTATTTTTTGCGTAGGGGGTATTTGCCGACAGGTGCCCGCTTCCAATGGTGTTACAGTTTCTTTTACACATAGTTTTTAAAAATTAAGCATATGATTCGTTTATCCATCCTTTTCATTAGTTTGTTCTTCTTCTTCGCTTGCGATAGAGTTGAGAATCCCATTCCTCAAAACAGTGGTGCTTATGATATTTCTCTCTATCCGGGTAATTATGCTACTGATTATAATTATCCAAGCTTCGGAACCAATAGCAATACCAATCTGAATGTATTATTGGAAGACTATACCGGACATCAATGTGGCAATTGTCCTATCGCTGGGACCAATGCCAAAAACATTGAGGCAGCAAATAATGGCAGAGTGATTGTAGTAAGTGAGCATGCCGGAGCGGGCGGTATTTCTCAGTACCAAAGAATACATGTTCCTGGCGAACCGGAGTATCCCAAATATAGCCGTAATTTTACCAACGAAGCTGGATTGGCCTACGCAACAACTATTACCGGAATTCCGGGCAACCCTTACGGAATGGTTAACAGAAGAATATTCTCAGGAGCAACCACACCCTGGGTTTCAAATAGCCAATGGGCCAACAGAGTTAATACTGTACTCCAAGAGAATAATCTGAGAGCCGATCTGCAAATGGAAGTAAATTATTTTCCTCAAACCCATGCACTTTTTGTTCATGTTGAATCAGAAGCAAAAACCAATCTCAGCGGCAATTATAATTTATTTCTGTATGCTGTTGCCAAAGATGTCATCGATTGGCAAAAAGATTATACAGTATTTCCCAATGATGTAGAGTTTTATGAACACCATAATGTACATCTTGGCAATATCAACGGTACCTGGGGACAGCCAGTTTTTGAAGGTACAGTTACTGCCAATACAAAGGTACGTAAAGATTATACCTATGTTATTCCTGAAGCATTCCGAGGATTGGATTATGCAGTTGTAGGATTCATAGCTGATGCGAATACCTATGAAATTCTACAAGTTATAAAAGTAGAACCTTAGTGCGTACCCATTGTTTTGCCTTTTTCTTTTTCTTTCTGACGAATATTGTCCTGGGACAAAGCAATTGTCTGTTTAAAAATCCATTATGCTTTTACAATACAGATATTTTGCATTATGTACAGTTGTTGAAGAATAATCTGCAAACAGAAAAGCTGCTGCCATTCTTTCATGGACCCTTTTACGATAGTCTGAAAAAAGAAGATAAGATCAGATTTTTGGAAAAATCCCCTTTGGGATATGAGCTGAAAAGAGTTGGAATTCGCGCGATTGACTCCAAATGCTGGAAGTTGACCTACAGTAGGGTAATCTTGGGAACAAGGGAGCAATTTACGATTCAGGTAGACCTTGTAAAAGATACCTGCCGCATTTATTTAGACGAGACGGCTGTGAAAACCTTATTTCCTTAGTTTCTTATCCCAACCAGTAAAAATGTACCCGATGTGCTGCCTGTTCAGGATGATATTGCACGGGAATTTCTCCCAAGGAAACAAAATGTAATTTTTCCAGCAATCGCATGATGGGATTAACTCTCGCAAAAACAAAAAACTGATTGTATCCTTGTTCTCTGGCCATTTCCATCCTTTTTTGAATCAGTATTCTACTGTACCCTTTTCCTTGACATGCAGGATCAACAACCAAACGGCTCAGGAAAACGATCGGACTGTTTTTGACTTGCAGATGAATATGCGGCGGTATGGCATAAGGGCAGGCTGTCAAATCTGAAAAAAGGTTCATGCGCGCTGCTGCCTTCATTTGATCCTCATCTTCCAATACCCAATGCGAGGCGCTTGCATCCAGGAGATCAGACCAACCATTGGGATATAATTGTTGATTCACCAAATCACTTTGCTCAGATTTTTCCCAAACAGAAACCCTAAAATGAAAAATTTTATTTAGTTCTTCAGCAGAACTATAGTTTTTGATCTGGGGAGAAAATTGAGAAGCGGCCATTCTGTAATTTTTATACAATTTAATCCCTACAGAATAAGTGTTGGTGAAGTCTTGTTTAAGAAATTATGAACTTGTGATATGAGGGGCAA
>CAZNNX010000139.1:0-7942 GCA_964574485.1 uncultured Saprospiraceae bacterium
CTATGAGGAAAGAGGATTTCGACTGATTTCAGATTTAGGTGCCAACTGGGAAGTTAAAACAAGGCATCCGATTCCTTTAGGTGGAATTGCTGTAAAGAAAGAACTGGGAAATACAATTGCAAATCAAATTGATCTATTAATTCAAAAGAGTATTTCCTATGCCTACCAGAATCCTGCAAGTAGCTTAGCTTTCATAAGAAACCATGCCCAGGAAATGTCTGAAGGGGTCATGCAGAAACATATTCATCTTTATGTTAATGAATTCAGTAAAGAGTTGGGCGACGAAGGAGAAAAGGCTGTACTGTATTTTTTATCAACCTTAGGTCAAACTATCAATCCATTTTTGTAGTGTCTGAATTTTTCTACGATACCATTGAAATAAATTCGAGTTGTTTGTTCAGAGAAAAACAAAGCAAATTTTATGGATTCGCCTTCCCTGTGGAAACTGAATCAGAGGTAAAAAAGGTTTTGGAAAAATTAAAAAAGGACCATAGTAAGGCAAATCACTTTTGTTATGCATACAGAATCGGAATTGATCATAATCTTTTTAGAATTTCTGATGATGGCGAGCCTTCCGGAACTGCTGGGAAACCTATTTTAGGACAGATAGACAAATTAAACCTCAGTAATTGTTTGGTCGTTATCGTTCGATATTTTGGAGGAATCAAACTTGGTAGCAATGGTTTAATACAAGCTTACAAACAAACTGCCGCCATTGTTTTGGAGGAAAATACAATAAAAAGAATTTGGTTGGTAGAGCAAATAACAGTACAGACTCATATAAGTTTGATGAATGAATTCATTCAAAAATTAAAAAATATATCCGGTCAACTGATTGATATTAAAATTGAATCAGAATTCGTTAGTTTTGTTATCGAACTAAAAACTATTGATAAAAATAGTTTCATTCAACAATGTTCCCACTGGAAATATTTTGAACTTTTAAATTCTTGATTATGAAAAATTTATTCTTTGGCATTCTCACCCTAATTACTTTCACTCAAATTTTTGGTCAGGATCTTATGACTCCTGAAAATTTATGGAAATTAGGTAGAATAACTCCTTTGGGCCTTTCGGAAGATGGACTTTCGATTTATTATAAAGTGACAAATTTTCAAGTCAATGAAAATAAAAAAACTGAAACCATTTATCAAATTTCTACTGCAGGGGGTTCTCCGAAAGTAATTTCTGAGTCTGAGGTGAAATTACGCGATAAAAACGTTTCGCCCGATGGTCAATACAAGATTTATTCAAATCTGGTTAAGCTTAAAAATGTTACCGGGGCTGACTATTATCCAGAATTAAAAGAATCAAATGCATATATTTTTGATCAACTCCATTACAGACATTGGGATAGCTGGGAAGATGGGAAATATGGTCATGTCTTTTTAGCCAAAAACAAAGTAGATGGCTCCTCTGAAAATGGAAAAGACCTTATGTTTGGAGAACCTTATGATTGTCCTCAAAAACCTTTTGGCAACGAAGATGATTTTATCTGGAGTCCGGACAGTAAGAAAATAATTTATGTGTGTAAGAAAAAATGGGGTACTGATTATGCCACCAGCACCAACACTGACCTTTACGCATACGATTTAACAACAGAACAAACTGTAAATCTTAGTTCTGACATGCCTGGATATGATATGCATCCATGTTACAGCCCTGCAGGACAATTATCTTGGCTAAGTATGAAAAGAGATGGATACGAAGCAGATAAAAATGACATTATTGTCTTACACCAGGGAAAAAAGATAAACCTTACTTCATCCTGGGATGGCACAGTCGATCAATTTGTCTGGTCAAAAGATGGAAAGAAAATATATTTTATCGCAGCTACTGATGGCACGAAACAGATATTTGAATTAGAGGTTTCTTTTGGCAGTCCTTCCCAAATTAGAAAAATCAGCTCTGGGGTGTTTGATTTAAGTCAAATCATAGGCATTACAGAAAAGGAGATTATCGTGATGAGAAATGACATGAATCATGCTCCTGAAATTTACAAACTTGATCTTAAATCAAGTAAAACAGAGGCTCTGACTCATGTAAATGATGCCATGTACCAAAACATAAAACTGTGTAAAACAGAAAAAAGAATGGTAAAAACAACAGACGGAAAAGAAATGCTGGTTTGGGTTGTATATCCCCCAGATTTTGAAATTTCAAAGAAATATCCTGTGATTTTGTATTGCCAGGGAGGACCTCAATCAGCTTTAACACAATTTTATTCTTATCGTTGGAATTTACAAACTATGGCTTCTCAGGGCTACATTGTCGTTGCTCCCAACAGAAGAGGAATGCCTGGCCATGGAGTGGCTTGGAATGAAGAAATCAGTAAAAACTGGGGTGGTCAATGTATGAATGATTACTTATCTGCAGTTGATAATATTTTGGCGGAACCATTTGCTGATAAATCCAAAGTTGCTTGTGTCGGAGCTAGTTTTGGAGGCTATTCTTCTTTTTATTTAGCTGGGAATCATGGGGGAAGATTCAAAACTTTCATAGCACATTGCGGAATTTTTAATTTAAAGAGTATGTATGGGACCACTGAAGAGGTTTTCTTTTCGAATTGGGATATGGGTGGCCCTTATTGGGATAATAAAAATGATAAAATGTATGAGGATTACAATCCTATCAATCATGTAAATAAATGGGATCGACCCATTATGATAATTCACGGGGGAAAGGATTACAGAGTTCCTTATACACAGGGTATGGAAGCTTTTCAAGCTGCTCAGTTGAAAGGAATCAAATCTCGTTTTCTATATTTACCTGATGAAAATCATTGGGTTTTGAATGCTCAGAATGCATTGATATGGCAGAGAGAATTCTTCAGATGGCTGAAAGAAACTTTAGATTAACTCAAAACAAAATAATAATGGAATTTTCTCTCACCTTTATCATCATCATTATAACTGGATTGGTTTCCTACACAGCTTTTCAAAATCCAAACCTCTATTATAAATTTATTTTCAATCCCGTGCTGATTGATAGAAATAAGGAGTACTATCGTTTTTGGAGTTATGGCTTACTTCATGCCAATTGGATTCATTTGATTTTAAATCTATTCGTTTTATATAGTTTCGGCACTCATGTTGAGTATACTTTTGCTCTCATTTTTGGAAAAATAGGATTATTGTACTATGTTTTACTTTATGTATTTGGCTTAGCTGCCTCCACATTATTTGATTACTATCAACACAGGCAAAATTATGCTTACAATGCAGTGGGAGCATCCGGTGCAGTTTCATCTGTTCTTTTTACAGCTATCCTGCTCTATCCTACTCAAATGATTTTAATATATGGCATTATACCTATACCTGCTGTAATTGGTGGACTTTTGTATTTATTTTACTCCTATTATATGGCGAGAAATGGGAACGATAATATCGGACATTACGCTCATTTTTGGGGTGCCATATTTGGTATCAGTTTTACCTTATTTTTAGATTACAAACTAGCACTTGTATTTTTTCAACAAATAATAGAGGCTATTCGTTAGGTTTTTTAAAAAAAGTACTGTAAGCCATCAATATCCACCCTACAATGAAAGAAATTCCGCCTACAGGTGTGGCAGGTCCTATTATTTTCATAAAAAAACCAAAATGGACTATCTCTCTGATACTAAGCAAATAAAGGGAACCAGAAAATAAAATGATTCCCAGCATAAAAAAAGTAAGCGCCCAGGAATCTATTTTGGGGAAAAACATTTCGTCCTTATTTTTTAAATAAAGAACAAACATTGGAATCAAATGATAAAATTGATAACTGATTCCCAGTTTGAAAATTTGAATTCTTTCCGGGCTTACCTTTTCCTCCAATCCGTGTGCTCCAAAAGCACCCAAGGCAACAGTGATTGCTCCAAGCAAAGAAAGATAAGTGAATACGGAATTTGATTTCATAGGGTATATTTAAGGATAAATCAGATATTTTTTTCTCATCTGCAAATAGGTAATTATATCATCTTCCCATTCCATTCTCAATTCTGTGGGAGTTAACCCATTTTTCAATCCATTTAAAAGCCAAGAATTACCTGTTAATTTATTAAAAAATTTCTCATTAGTAAAAAATATTGATTTAAATTCCTCACTTGCCTCTTCATAAAACTGTGAAATCAACTCTAAATCAAAAGAAAGAAAGGGTTTCAGTGAGTCAGGTTCTAAGTTGGACAGGTCAAATCCTCTACATAGCTTGCCTTTTTGAACCGGATTTTTATCACCTTCCCCAACCTCCGGCCTAAACTCATAGTTGCCGAGGATAGATAAAGGATGGCCATAAATTTGAAATTGCTTGTTTGTACCCCTACCCATGCTCACGGAAGTTCCTTCGAAAAGACAAAGTGAAGGATATAGGTAAATACTTAATAAATTAGGTAAATTGGGTGAAGGTTTTTCGGCTAAGGCCAGGCTCATCTCATGCGTATAATTGGTGCATGGAATCAAAATTAAATTACAATGCAAACTATCCTTCAACCAGTTTTCGCCATTAATCATTAGTGCATATTCGGCTACGGTAAGACCATGTATCACAGGAACGGGATGTAATCCTACAAAACTTTTATGTTCTGGTTCCAAAACGGGTCCATCTACACAAAATCCCAAGGGATTCGGCCGATCTAAAATAAGTAGAGGAATATTTTTTTTCGCACAGGCTTCCATGATATATGTCATGGTTGATGTAAATGTATAAAACCTCACACCCACATCCTGTATATCAAATACAATGATATCCAAATCTGCCATAGATGCACTATCTGGCCTTAACTGCTTTCCGTACAGAGAATAAATTTCATAAGGCAAGTCTTGTTCTTTTTGATGATCAATAGCCTCACCTGCATCTGCTTTTCCTCTAAATCCATGCTCTGGTGCAAAAACTCTCTTAATTTGTATCCCCCTGGATAAAAGTGTATCCACAATATGACTTTTCTCTACTAATGAAGTCTGATTTACCACCATACCCACTTGTTTGCCTTTTAAAAGTGGCAAATAAAGATCGAGCTGTGCTGCACCCACTTGAACCTGTGCCTTCAGTGAAAAAATAAGGAAAGAATAGAAAAGAATAAAAGTAACCTGGGGACGAAATCTAATCATTTGTAAGTGCTTAGTAACTTATGAATAAAACTAATACATTTAAACAAAATTGAATAACTTTGTAAACAAAAGATAGATTTTGAACTTCTCATTTTATATCGCCAAAAAGGCAGGTATTACCTCTAAAAAATCTTTTTCGAATATTATTATTCGAATTGCAGTTGTTGCCATAGCATTGAGTATTACAGTAATGATTATTGCTTCATCTACAGTAAGAGGATTTAAACAGAGCATATCTGAAAAAGTATTTGGATTTTGGGGACATATTCACATAACGAGCAGTTATGCGCCTAATAGTTTTGCCTTTGAGACCTCACCCATGAATATCTCTCAAAACTATGTGGATGAACTCAAAAAATTGGAAAAGGCCAAAATACTTGTAGAGGAATATAATTTTTGGGGTCAACCTACTCAAAAACTCAAAGAATCAGTTTCCGGAATCAAGCAGATACAAAGTTTTGCGCAGAAAGAGGGAATCATCAAAGCCGGCGATCAGATAGAGGGAATCATTTTGAGAGGTGTCGGGAAAGATTATGACTGGAATTTTTTAAAAAAATATATCAAAAGCGGAAAGCCTATTGATTTTTCAAATGAAAACCATAGAAAGCAAATTCTGATTTCAGAAACTACAGCCAAAAGAATGAAACTTTCAATCGGATCTTCTTTTCAAATAAATTTTATTCAAAATGGAGGCAGCTATTCCAAGAAATGTGTTGTGCAGGGTATCTTCAAAACCGGATTAGAAGAGTATGATAAAAGATTTGCCATTGTACCCATTTCAGTCATACAGGAATTGAATAACTGGAGACCTTACAGGTCTTATTTCCAACCTGAAATATTGAACCAGGATCTCATATTATATCCTGTTTTGGAAAATAATTTGGATGGTCAACGCGATGCTCTGGAGCAAAGTCTGGTAGCAGGGCAAATTCCTGATTTCACTCAAGATCAAAATGCAGTCTTGGTAAGCGAAAAATGGGCTACTCTCAATAAGAAAGGTAGTGGAGATACCATTAAACTTAATTTGAGTGCCAAAGGAGAAAGTCCATTTTTTTATCCGTTTACAATTCATGGTATTTTTTTAAGCGAGCCCAACACTAACTGGGATAAAACAATTCTTTGTTCCTCCCTTTACCTTACTCATCTGAATCGATTAATGCCAGAGCAAATTTCAGGTTTTGAAGTATTTACCCATGAAATTCAAGATATTGATCTCATTGGTGCCTATATCAATAATGAAGTTTTACTCAATAAAGGTCAATATGCCAATACCATCAAAGAATTAGAGCCGAATATTTTTGACTGGCTAAATCTTACAGACATGAATGAACGTATCATTCTTGCTCTCATGATACTGGTTTCATTAATAAATATGACCACCTCTCTCCTTATTCTTATATTGGAACGTACCAATATGATTGGGATATTAAAGGCTTTGGGTGCTACTCATTGGACCATCAGAAAAATATTTCTTTACCATAGCTTTCAGATCAGTTTGTTGGGAATTTTATTTGGCAATATCTTTGGAATTGGCTTGTGTTTGATTCAAAAATACACGGGTATCATTACCCTCCCAGAAGATATGTATTATGTTTCCGTTGCACCTATACAGATTGATTTTATCCATATCATAGCAATGAACCTTTGCACTGTGTTAATTTCTGTAGTTGTAATGATTTTACCCACATGGCTGATTGTTAGAATTTCTCCCATCAAGGCCATTAGATTTAAATAAGTTTATGATCAAAGTAGAAAATTTGCAAAAAAAATACGACCACTTAGAGGTGTTGAAAGGCATCAGCTTAGAGATTAAGGAAAGAGAAATTGTAAGTATCATTGGGAAGTCAGGTGCTGGTAAAAGTACACTATTACATATCATGGGTACATTGGATCAAGCAGATTCTGGTTCTGTTTATATAGATGGAAATCCTATTCACAAAATGAATGACAATCAATTAGCCTCTTTTAGAAATGAAAAAATTGGATTTATTTTTCAGTTTCATCATTTGTTACCTGAGTTTACTGCTCTTGAAAATGTTTGCATTCCGGCTTTCATAAAAAAAACAAAAACATCCACCGCAATAGAAAAAGCTAAAGAACTTTTGGATTATCTTGGGTTGAAGGAAAGAATGGAGCATAAACCCACCCAACTTTCTGGTGGCGAACAACAAAGAGTTGCCGTTGCGCGCGCACTCATTAATAATCCACTTCTTGTTTTGGCAGATGAACCCAGTGGAAATTTGGATTCACAGACTTCTGAAGAATTACACCATCTCTTTTTTAAGTTGAGAAATGATTTTCATCAAACCTTTGTGATTGTGACACACAATCAGGAACTAGCTCAGATGAGTGACAGAAATATAAAAATGTCGGATGGACATATTATTGAAAATGAAAAATAACTACCTTTGGTATTAAATGGACACAGATGAAAAAGAAAGTAGAAATATTACAAAATAAAATTAATGAGGCTCAATTAGGCGGTGGTCAGGACCGTATTGACAAACACCATAAACAAGGAAAACTAACTGCGAGAGAGAGAATACATTTTCTGTTGGATCAGGGAAGTTTTGAAGAAATAGGCATGCTGGTTACACACAGATGTAATGATTTTGGGATGGAGGATCAAAAAGTATATGGGGACGGTGTTGTAACAGGCTATGGCACCATACATGGCAGACTGGTGTATGTATTTGCGCAGGATTTCACTGTGTTTGGTGGTTCTTTATCTGAAACCCATGCTGAAAAAATTTGTAAAATTATGGATCTTGCCATGCAAAATGGAGCTCCTGTAATTGGTTTAAATGACTCTGGAGGCGCCCGTATTCAAGAAGGTGTTATGTCTCTTGCCGGAT
>CAZNNX010000140.1:0-7613 GCA_964574485.1 uncultured Saprospiraceae bacterium
GATGCATTTTAACAAAATCATTCAAATTGATGCAGAAAATTTTCAAGTAACAACAGAACCAGGGGTTATAACTGAGGACTTACAAACAATTTTAGCCACATATTACATGTACTACCCTCCAGATCCAGCAAGCAAAAGCTTTTCAACCATAGGTGGAAATGTTGCTACATGTGCAGGAGGACCTCATGCAGTAAAATATGGAGTTGTTCGAGATTATGTTCTAAATCTGGAGGTAGTTTTGGCAAATGGTGAAATTATTTGGACAGGTGCTAACACTTTAAAAAATGCAACAGCATATAATTTAACTTCATTATTCGTAGGAAGCGAAGGAACCTTAGGAATTATCACTAAAATTGTCTTAAAAACAATAGCCTTACCCCGATATAATGAACTGATTCTAGTTTCATATCCAAATGTTCAGAAGGCATGTTCGAGTGTTGCAAAATTATTTCAATTAGGATATACACCTTCAGTTCTTGAGTTCATGGAGAGGAGGGGAGTAGAACTAAGTCTTTCCTATTTACAAATGAATCAACAAATCATACCTGAGCAAACTGCCGCTCAATTACTCATTGAAATTGACGGTAACAATAAAGAAATGCTGGAAAGGGAAATCAAAGAGATTTATAAAGATTTAATAGATACCGGACCCATTGAAGTGTTGTATGCTGATAGTCAAAAACAAAAAGAACTGTTATGGACTATTCGAAAGAATATTGGTAAGGCTACCAAACAAAATAATATTTACAAAGAAGAAGACACTGTAGTTCCGAGAGCCAATTTGCCAATTCTAATGGAGTTCATTAAACAATTGGGTGATCAATATGGTTTTGAATCTGTATGTTATGGTCATGCCGGAGATGGTAACCTACATATCAACATACTTAGGAATAATTTAGATGATCATTTTTGGAATAATCAATTGAAAGAAATAATTCGATTACTATTTCAAAGAGTGAAAGAACTTGGAGGAACAATTTCAGGGGAACATGGAATTGGTTTGGTTCAAAAAGATTATCTGGATATTGTATTTAGTAAAACAGAAATTGAATTAAGGAAAAAAATTAAAGCGGTTTTTGATCCAAATAATATTTTGAACCCTGATAAAATTTTCAAATGAGGTTATTGATTGGTCTTTTATTCATTTTTCTATCAATACACACCCAAGCCACGCATATAGTGGGTGGTGTGATGGGATATCAATGTTTGGGAATCAATAATACCGGCGATTCAGTTCGATTAAGAATAAATCTAAGAATTTACAGAGATGCAATTAACGGACAGGCTCCCTTTGATAACCCAGCCATTGTTGGAATTTTTACAGGAAATAACAGTACGCCTTATCTCAGCTTAGAACTTTATAACCCTGTTATCACAAATGCCCCCGTAGCTCTTAGTAATCCATGTTTGAGCGTTTCTCCCAATTCAGTAGCAGTAGAGGAGGCGATATACACAACCGTAGTAACTGTTCCAATTAATAGTCAGGGTTATACGCTAGCCTATCAAAGATGTTGTCGAAATCAATCTATCAGTAATTTATCAAATCCTGGGTCCGTCGGGGCTACCTATGATATTTTTATAACACCACTGGCCTTACAATCCTGTAACTCTAGTCCTAATTTTAACAACTATCCCCCTATAGTTATTTGCAAAGATCAACCCATTAATTTTAATCATGCCGCAACAGATCTGAATGGGAATCGTTTGGAGTATTCATTTTGCCACCCACACACCGGAGCGAGTCAGGCTCAGCCTTTACCAAATCCACCCTCAGCACCTCCCTATACATTGATTCCATTTTCAGCAGGATTCACTCCAAATTTTCCTATGCCGGCCAATCCACCCTTATCAATAGATCCACAGTCGGGATTACTAACCGGAGTTCCCAGGCAAAATGGACAATACGTAGTGGGCGTATGTGTTTCTGAATACAATAGCTCTGGTGCATTGCTCAGTACTACACTAAGAGATTTTCAATTTAATGTGGTTGATTGTTATTCCAATCTTCAAGCAATTATTAGAGCTGATTCAGTGAGTCCTGGGGGACAAAGGTATATTTTAAACTCATGTAATAACAATACGATTAGTTTTACCAATCAAAGTACTGCTAATCCGCAAAGTTTGATTCAAACCTATGAATGGTCTTTCAGTTTAAATAATGGTAATTTTCTGAGTAGTAATTTACAAAATCCTACGCTCACATTTCCCGGACCAGGTAATTACGCTGGCTGGTTGGTATTAAATCCCGGACAGGTTGATTGTACTGATACAGCTTTTATCAGGGTAAATATTTTTCCACCTTTGGTAGCCAGATTTGATGTCCTGATCGATTCTTGTAATCCTAATTTACCTCCCATTCGATTTTTTGACCGTACAACAAATACAAGTTCAAATCCAATTCAATCATGGACATGGAATTTTGGTGATAATACAAGTTCTAGTCTGCCCAATCCGATTCATAATTATTTAAACCCTGGGGTCTATATTGTAAGTTTACAGGTTCGGGATAATAATAATTGTATAAGTAACATTACAGATACAATTTCCTGGTACCCCCCCGCTCGAGTTAATTTTACTGCTGATGATAGTTCAGGATGCCGAGAACATGTAGTAAACTTCACGCACAACTCTTTCCCTTTTGGCACAGGATATAGTCTAAACTGGAATTTTGGGAATGGTAACACAGATACAATAGGGCCTACTGTGATTCAAAATTATACTGTAGCTGGTAATTATACAGTGAGTTTGCAAATAAGATCACCTTGGGGGTGTATTTCAAATCAAACCAGAAACCAATACATAGATGTATTTGAAAATCCTTTGGCCCAATTTAGTTATAGTTATGATAGTTGTGATTTCAGCCCCATTCAATTTATCAATAATTCTGTTAATCAGCAGCTAGGGGCATCTATTGTAAATTATCTATGGAATTTCCAGGATGGCACGACTAGTAATTTAATTAGTCCCAGTCATCTGTATCTCAATGCGGGAACCTACCCTTTAAGTCTTCTCATTGAAGATTCAAATGGTTGTACAGATTCTATAGTAGATAGTGTCAGATGGTATCCCAGACCAGTTCTCAACGTATCAATACCAACAAGCCCGAGTTGTGCCCCCTACTCTATTTTTTTTGACAACCAATCTTATCCCATTAATGGCTATACTACACAATGGAACTTTGGGGATGGTTCTTTCTCTACTGTTGCCAGTCCGACGCATATTTATGTGAATCCGGGTATCTATCCAGTTTCTCTTCTCATAACCTCTCCTATCGGATGCCAATCTGTATTTAGAGATACTATTCAGGTTTATGAACCTCCGCAATCCAATTTTAATTTTACTTTTAATCCTTGTACTATAGGCCCAATACAATTTGATGAAATTGCTCAGGCTAACAGTAATAATGATTCAATTTCCTCCTACATTTGGAGTTTTGGAGATGGTAATTCCTTCTCTACAAGAGATACACAATACCAATATACCAATTCTGGCGACTATCAGGTTCTGTTGATTATTACAGATATAAACGGTTGTTCGGATACAGCTTCAAGAAACCTCAGATACTACCCAAGCCCTATTGTTGATGTACAACTTAGTGACAGTATCGGTTGCCAACCCTTATCCATTAATTTTATAAATAATTCATATCCAATTAGTGGTTACACAACCACCTGGACATTTGGAGACGGAGGATTTTCCAATTTAGCTTCACCAACCTACCTTTATCAAAACCATGGTATTTTTATTGTACGCCTAAATATTTTATCACCAACGGGTTGTCGGGGTGACTATACCGATACCATACAAGTATTACAAATCCCCAATGCAAATTTCTCCTACAGATACGATTCCTGCGCTTTCAGTGGAGTTGAAATTTTTGATCAATCCACTACTAATTTAAATGCTACCCCTATCATTTCATGGGAGTGGGATTATGAAATTAATCCCAGTTTTATTGTCAATAATCAAATCATAGATACAATAATCAGTTTTACTCCCAGAGATACTTATTCAATTCGATTGGTCGTTATAGATTCCAATGGTTGTTCGGATACCAACCTGGTAGATATTGCTTATTTCCCGGCACCAGTATTTCCTGTACAAGAATTCAGCACAGAGGGTTGTTTGCCATTAACGATACCTTTTGTAAATAATCCCCTCAACAATTTTCCTGGATATCAATTTCTATGGAATTTTGGGAATGGTCAATTATCAAATTCTTTTGATTCTTCATATATCTACACGACGGAAGGTATATATTTTCCGCGACTTATTATCAATACACCTGCCGGATGTAGGGATACTTTTGTTGATACCATCATAGTAAATGGAAATCCTATCGCGAGATTTGATATAAGTTACAACCCTTGTGACACAGGACTTGTTCGCTTTAGAAATTTATCAATACCATCACAACAAGGAATTATTAATTCAAGTATTTGGGATTTTGGCGATGGTACTACGGGTAATCTTCCTCTTAGTTTTCATCAATATAATTATCCTGATACTGGTTTTTATCAAATTTCTCTTCAAGTCACAGATAATAATGGGTGCACGGACGATAGTTCCTACATGTTTTATTGGCGACCTCAACCAGCTTTTCCAGGTTTAATCCCGGATAGCAGAGGCTGTGTACCCCTGCAGGTTGTTTACAACAACCCATTGTATCCCTCTCCAAATTATAACCTGCAATGGAATTTTGGCGATGGCAGAACAAGTACCTTAGCCAGTCCAGAAATTCAATATAATACAGCAGGTGTTTATACCTTAAGACTTATTGTAAGATCACCAATAGGATGTATAGACACCAGTTATAGTTTTCATGAGGCCCTTATAGTGCCTGAAGCTGGCTTTACGACGCAACCCGAGGTAAATCTCATTTCGATATTCAATAACGAAGTACAATTTATAGACCAATCCATCAATGCAGCGGCCTGGAATTGGAACTTTAATGATATGGATCAGTCAACTCTTCAAAATCCAACCTTTAGTTTTCCCGATACTGGCTGGGTCCGTGTAACACAAATAGTAACACATCCGAATGGTTGCCGCGATACAGCACTATTAAATTTAGATATCGTTCCTAAAATATCTTATTTTCTTCCCAATGCCTTTACACCAAACAATGATGGGGTGAATGACATTTACATGGGCGCTGGACATTTTGAATATATTCAGAATTTCTCAATGCAAATCTACAACAGATGGGGTGAAATGATTTATGAAAATAATAACCCCTTCGACTTTTGGAATGGCAGAAAATTCAATACTGGTGAAAGATGCCAGCTAGGTGTTTATGTGGTAGTGGTCAGAATTAAAGGACCGAGAGGATTTGAAGAAGAAATAAGGGGATTTGCAACCATAGTTGATTAGTGAATCTTCGATGCAGGACTTACTTTTTCATAAAAGCTCAGATTCCTTTTGATCCCTAAATAGCGAATATAAAATTCTCCCTGAATCAGCTCAACAACAATTCTGGCAATTTTTTCTTTATTTCCATTAATTTCCTCACCAACAAATAGTGTTTCAGATACTTTTGAAGCGCGCAATTGATTTACCTTTACATGGGATGACGATTCTTTTACCTCACCCCAGATATCATCCCCATTCACATTAAAACTAATCCTAAGATCATTTTTAAGAAATATAAATTCATATGGCTGAATTGAATCTACTGTTTCAGAAGGAGATTCACCCAAAATTTGTTTTGAATTTTCTTGTATGGTATTTGATTGACAAGCCCAAACACATAAGAAAAGCAGAGGTACTACAAAACAGATTGAATTACATTTGCAAGGCATCGGAAACCTTATTTACCACAAACTGCCAATCATCAAAATTAGTCACAAAATCTAAATCGTCTGCATTGATTATCAAAAGTTTACCTTCAGAATATCTGTTAATCCACTGCTCGTATCTTTCATTCAATAATTGCAAATAGTTCAAACTCATATTATTCTCATATACCCTACCTCTTTTATTAATATGATCAACTAAGGTGGGCACTGATGCCTTCAGGTAAATCATTAGATCCGGTGGGGCAATTTGTGAATTCATCAATTCAAATAAACGGAAAAAATTATTAAAATCTCGCTCAGACATTAATCCCATATGATGAAGATTCGGGGCAAAAATATGAGCATCTTCATATATGGAACGATCCTGAATTACTGTTTGACTGCCCTCTTTTATTTTTAAAACTTGTTCATACCTGCTATTTAAAAAGTATACCTGAAGATTGAATGACCAACGTCCCATATCGCTGTAAAAATCTTCCAAATAAGGATTATCGTCTGTCGATTCATAATTCACAACCCAATTAAAATGCTCACTTAGTTTTTGACTTAAAGTAGTTTTGCCAGCACCTATATTGCCTGAAATTACGATGTGTTTAGCGTTCGTCTGAAATGTCATAAGTTTGGTATATGCTTTGTGACAAAAGTATCAAATTTTAGTTTGATATGAAAACAAGTTTGTAATTTTGAAAAAATAATTGCCTAAAGAAAAAAGAATGACATCTACTGAAAAACAAGTACTTATAGACATCCAGGAATTAAAAAAAGTATATACGATGGGCGATCAGACTGTACATGCGCTTAGATCTGTTGACTTACAAGTTTACAAGGGCGACTACATGTCATTGATGGGACCATCTGGTTCTGGCAAATCAACATTAATGAATATGATTGGTTGTTTGGATAGTCCGAGTTCCGGGAAATACATATTAAATCAAAAGGATGTAAGTGATATGACAGATGACGAGTTGGCTACCATTCGTAACAAGGAAATAGGTTTTGTTTTTCAAACTTTCAATTTAATTCCCAGATTGAGCGCATTGGAAAATGTAGCTCTACCTTTAATCTATGCTGGTTGGAGCAAGAAAAAAAGAATTGAAAGAGCTGAAGAAGTTTTAATTAGTGTGGGTTTGAAAGAAAGAATGGACCATAAACCCAATGAACTTTCGGGAGGTCAAAGACAAAGAGTTGCAGTGGCAAGAGCTTTGGTAAACCACCCTTCATTGATATTGGCAGATGAACCTACCGGAAATTTAGATAGTAAAACTTCTATTGAGATCATGGCACTATTTGAAGAAATTCACTCCAAAGGTAATACGATTGTCATTGTAACACATGAGCCGGATATAGCACATCATACACACAGGATTGTAAGGTTAAAAGATGGAGTTGTGGAATCAGATGAAACTAACCCCAGCCCGATTTCTGCTTTCAAACATTAAGTTGCAGAGGCTTCGAAAAAATCACAAAATTAGATGTACAGCACTTTAAGTGAGTATAAGTTCTCTGAATAATTGTTATATTGTGAAACAATACAATGTAAACAGGTATGCAAAAGGTAAAATTTGAGGTTGAATATATTTCTTATGCAAATGAGTTAGAATTGGAAGAATCAGAAAGATCACTATTATCTTTAGCCAAGAAAGCCCTGCAAACTTCATATTCTCCATACAGCCAATTTAAAGTAGGAGCAGCTATATTGCTTGCCAACGGAGCCATTGTTTTAGGTAGCAATCAGGAAAATGCAGCTTATCCTGTTACCTTATGCGCCGAGAGAACTGCATTTTTCTCAGCTGCTGTCCAATATCCTAATATTCC
>CAZNNX010000141.1:0-7585 GCA_964574485.1 uncultured Saprospiraceae bacterium
GCAACTTTCAAATACCAATTCAAGTACACATCATTATGTTTGGTGGGATTCTCCAACAGGAGGTAACGCGATCAATTATGGTACAACATTTACACAAAATTATATCGCAGGCTCTTATAATTATTATGTTGCAGCCTATAATTTTGGACAAAATGAGCTGATTGGCTACCTCGATAACAGTGCAGGAGGAACAAATATAGCGGCTAATGACAGCAGGGGATTGGTCTTTAATGCAACTGCAGATATTTATTTGGACTCTCTGTCTGTGTATATTAATGCAAACAGTAGTTTTACCATTGAGCTTAGAAATAGTGCGAACACACTGATTCACTCCAGATCCATCACCCTAACGGGTACAGGTGAAAAAAGAATTCCATTGGGATTTTTTATTGCTGCCGGCACAGGTTATCGTTTGCTTATTGCCAATAGAACCGCAGGTAGTATTTTTTATCGAAACTCTGCAGCTACATATCCATTGAACTCTCTTTTTACCAGTATCACTTCGAGTATTGTCAACGGAGTCGTCTCGAGTACAACTTACTACTATTTTTACAACATTCGTATAAAAAGAATGTCTTGTCCGTCGAATCGCGATTCGATGGCTGTTAGCGTTTTAGATTATCCAAGCTTTTACCTGCCTGCTGATACCAGTATTTGTGGAAGCAGCTTGAATCTAAGCGCTTTTTATCCCTCCGCAACCTATGCCTGGAGTAATGGCGTAACAACAGCAAATAATCAGATTAATAATTCTGGAGTATATCAGGTAACTGTTAGTTTAGGAAATTGTACAGCCTTAGACACTGTGAATGTAAATTTATTGGCAGTATCTAACTTCACAGCAAATGACACTGCCCTTTGCTCAGGGATTAGAAATATTCAGCTCAGTAATACCAATCAAAATCTATTTTCCTACCTCTGGTATGATGCTGCTACTGGAGGAAATATACTCAATAGCGGAACCAGTTATGTAAACAATTACACAGTGGGCAACTATAGTTATTATGTAGAAGCATGGACAAATGGAACTAATGAGTTAATTGGATATCCCGACAATTCCAATGGGGGGGTGAATCAATCTTATAATGACGTTAGAGGAATTGTTTTTAATGCCAACACTCAAATTATGATTGATAGCGTTAGTGTTTACACAGGAGGAGATGTCAGTTTTACAATTCAACTTCAAAACTCCGCAGGCGCTGTTTTACTCAGCAGGAATTTCAATTTGGTAGGTGCCGGACTCAAACGATTGGAGTTAAAATTTTTAGTTTCTGCAGGAACTGCTTACCGTTTGGTTCTAACAAACAGAGTGGGAAGTTCCCTTTTTGTAAGAACTTCAGCAACAACATTCCCCTTTGCAGGGAGTTTAGCAAGTCTAACTTCATCTATTTCAAATGGAGCAACAAGTGGTAGCACTTATTACTATTTTTACAATTGGCGTATCCAAGCCCCCAGATGTGGTACGGCACGTGACAGCATGACGGTAACTGTAAATCCTGATCCAATTGTTTCAGTTCCTTCTGATACAACACATTGCGGTTCTTCCATTTTACTTGATGCCAGTTATCCGGCAGCCAATTACTTATGGAGTAACGGTCAAACAACGGCTATTGCAACCCTAACACAATCTGGCAATTATTCCGTTACTGTCTCTTTAGGCTCTTGCCTGGGTACAGATAATGGCCTGCTCACTTTAGTACCACTGAGTGGATTTTCTGCTCCTGATACTACGATTTGTTCAGGATTGAGAACTATTTCTTTACTACAAATTGATACGATAAATTACTCTTATTTTTGGTGGGATGATCCAATTGCTGGTAATTTCATTAACGCAGGTCCCAGTTTTACATCAAATTTCACAAGTGGTGCACAGAATTATTACATAGAAGCACATACCATAAGTGGAACTTCCACTGCAGGTTATCCTGACAACAGTAATGGTGGAATTTATTTTGCAGCTACTGATGTCAGAGGACTTGTTTTCAATGCCAATTCAACCCTGAGAATAGATTCAGTCTCTGTTTACATCAATGCGAATACCAATTTTACTCTCGAACTTCGGAACAGCAGTAACACTACTCTATTCAGCAGATCTTATACCTTGACTGGAAATGGAGAAATCAGAATTCCGGTGGGTTGCAATGTGGCTCAGGGTACTGGATACCGTTTGGTTATAACAAATCGTAGTGGTGGAAGTCTTTTCTACAGAAATACAGGCACATCCTACCCCATCAGTTCATCTCTCATGACTTTTACTTCCGGAATAGTTAACAGTTCACTATCAAGCTCACAATATTATTATTTTTACAACCTGAAATTAACTCGCTTTTCCTGTAAAACAAATAGAGATCCACTTACCGTTACAGTTCAACCTACCCCAAGTTTTTCTTTCCCTACAGATACCATCCATTGTGGTAGTAGTTTAACTTTAAGTGCTTCTTTTCCAAATGGCCAATATCTTTGGTCTACAGGATCAACTGCATCTTCCTTTACTTTTAATGCCAATCAAACTTATTCAGTAACAACCACAGCTCTGGGTTGCAGCAATCAATTTTCTGGGACACTAAGCCTTTTGTCTTTAAACAATTATAGTCTAGCCGATCAAACCATATGTTCAGGGCTTAGGTCCATTCCAATATCAAATACAGATACTGTAAATTTCAGATATCTATGGTTAGATAATCCCAGTGGGAATATTCTTGCTCAGGGACCCCTGTTGACACAAAATTTTTCCACGGGTAATTATACATATTACACCCAGGTTTTCAGACGCTCAGAATCTGGTAGTGCAGGATTTCCCGACAATAGCAATGGAGGTGTAAATTTGAGTGCAAACGACCCAAGAGGATTGGTCTTTAACAGTCTCTTTGACATAACTATAGATTCCCTAAGCATTTACAGTTCTGCATCTGTTTCCTTTGCTTTAGAATTAAGAGACAATCTCAACAATTTGATTTACAGCAGATCATATACTTTAATTGGGTCGGGATTGCAGAGAATACCAGTTAATTTTTTGGTTCCTCAAGGAAATGGTTACAGATTATTATTGAGTAACCGTGTAGGGGGCCAGGTATTTTACAAAAACAATGGAGTTAGTTTTCCTCTGAATTATGCACATATTCAAATCAGCTCAAGTATAATCAACGGAACTGTCAATACAGGCACCTATCATTACTTTTACAACCTATTCACAACCCGTATGAGATGCGCCAGTATTCCTGATCCTGTTTTAATTACTGTTACCCCTAATCCAGTTTCAAATCTACCCGCTGACACAGTCGCCTGTAGCAACTCCATTCTGCTTGATGTCAATAATCCCTCCGCTAACTATCTTTGGAGCAATGGAAGCACTGCATCCTCCATTACAGTAAATAACAATGGTAGCTATGCCACAACGATAAGTATTGGAAATTGCAGAATCTCTGATACAATTCAGGTTAATTTGGTTAGTGTTAGTAATTTTTCCGCCAGAGATACTACGCTTTGTTCAGGTTTGAACACCCTTAGCCTCAGCAATGCTGACCCTTCCAGATATTTGTATTTATGGTGGAACGATCCTGTTGCTGGCAATATTGTGGGTTGGGGAAATTCATTTACCACACAACTTAATACAGGTTCCGTTACCTATCATGTTGAATCCCGAACCAAGGTTCTCAGAGAACAGGTAGGTTATATTGATAATAGTTCCGGTGGATCATATGCCGGATATAACGATACGAGAGGAATTCTTTTTAATGCCTTGGATGATATTTCTATTGATACAGTTCTGGTTTATGTTAATAATGCAATCAGCTTTACAGTGCAATTAAGAAACAGCGCCAATGCAGTTATCTATTCTCTTCCTTTTTCATTTTCAAGCGCAGGAGCCTACGACCTTCCGCTCGATTTTTATGTTCCAGCTGGCACAGGATATCGGTTAGTGATTACCAACAGAACGGGAGGAGCTTTATTTTTTAAATCTTCAGCTGTGAGCTACCCCTTTACAAGTAGTTTAATAAGCCTTACTAATGGTACCCTGAATGGAAATTATTTTTATTTCTACAATTGGAGAATATCCAGTTTGGCCTGTCAGGGAACGAGAGATGCCCTAGTAGCAACAGTACTTCAAACGCCTGAGATTAATCTACCCAACGATACATTGGGTTGTGGATCATCATTAACCTTGAATATAAGTTATCCTGGTTCGACTTATCTTTGGAGTAATGGCAGTACCAATTCTACACAAACATTTCTCTCGGGGAGCCCGCGTGATACCTTAACAATTGAACTACGTTCAGGAATCTGTGTAGCCCGCGATACTTTCAGTGTATTGGTTTTAGATACAATTAGTTTTAACACTTATGATACTACGATGTGTGGCGGCAATATTTCTTTACCATTAATCAATCCGTCTGGTTACCAGGGAGTTGTCTACTGGCGAGATAGCAGTGGTCAGGTAATTGATGTTGGAGATATACTACATACAGAATTATACGATACGACAACTGTATTTGCTGAGATTCGCCCTGTTGAAAAAAGTATTTCTGAAGGGTACCCCAACTTTTTCACTTTAGGGGCCAGCTACTCTAATTTTTATCCAATTGGCGGAGACCATGGCAATGCATTCAATGTAAACAAAGACATCATCTTGGATTCAGTTGTTGTATATGTTGATGTAGACAGTATCACCGCAACCTTTATGATACAAGATGCAAATACGAATGTCTTGTACAGCAGAGCAGTTACTCTATATCCCGGATTAAATTATATTCCAATCGGAGTATTTTTAGCTACAGGAAATGGGTATAGAATTTTGTTGTCAGGTATCAGTGGGAATGGAAAAGTATTTATTGATGTGCCCTTTCCATTTCCTTTGGTTTATGAGCATATTACAATAAATAACAGTTTGACAGCCAACAGGAATTACTATTTCTATGATTGGAGAATGAGAACGACGGCTTGCCCGGGAAGTTCCAAACCTGTTCGGATCAATATCAGACCTACGGCAGAAATTGGTTGGCCCAGAGACACTATTGTTTGTAGCGGCGCTCTAACATTAAATGTCACAACCCCCAATTCAACCTATCTATGGCATGATGGTAGCCTTATGCCAACCAATTCTACAACACAGAATGACACTTTATGGGTGGAAGTCAATACTGGTTTTTGTATTAGTAGAGATACTATTTATGTGAGCTTATCAACCCCACCCTCTCAATTTTTTCCTCCAAACGATACAACCCTATGTGGAGGTAGTCTGATTTTAGAAGCTGCAGGAAATGCAAATGGGTATGCCTGGTATACACAGGCTGTAGGTGGTCAACCCTTCGAATTGGGAGATTCTATCAGTGTAAATGTTCTTGACAGCACTATTTTGTATGTTGAAGGTTTGAGTTTTCTGAGAGAGTCTACTACCTATGGGCATAGTATTGTGCCTGCTTCCAATGGTACTTATGTAAACATTGGCGGTTCTTTTTATCCCAATCGTGCCTTGGCTTTTGATGTGTATCAAAACCTCAAATTAGATGAATTTTCCATTTTTTCAGATTCTGCCTTTAGTGCAAGGATTTCCCTAAAGGATAATCTGGGAATTGAAATTTACAGTAGAAATATAAATTTCAATTCTGCAGGAGAGCACATTATCAGTTTAAATTGGTTATTGGCCGTTGGGAATGATTATACTTTATGGATAGAAAATCATCAAGGTGGTAAATTATATGTGGTTATTAACTACAATTTTCCACTCAATTATCCTGAATTGAGAATAAAATCTGGCTTACCTCAGGTTTTGGGGAACCAATACAGTTGCTTTTACAAATGGAAGGTTTCCACACCCTCCTGTGCAACAAATCGCGCTGCTGTTCAGATTAATGTACCAGAATATCCAACATTTATCATGCCATCAGATTCTGCTATTTGCGGCGGTAACAACATTTCAGTACAGGCAACAAACAACAATACACAATATCAATACCTTTGGAGCAATGGCGCGACAACAAATCAGGTGAATCTCACGCAGGCCGGCACTTTCAGGGTAACAGTAACCAATGCAGGAATTTGTTCCTCCCAGGAGGAAATTTTAGTCCAATTTCCTACAGCCCCCTCTTCTATCTTACTTTTTGATACAAGTATTTGTGGACCTCAGCACATGCAGTTATTGCAAAATCCAAATGATGGTATCCTTGTCTGGTATGATCCCTTAAATTTAAATCCTTTGTACATTAGCGCTCCCTACCCTACTTATGTGGGCGATACGACCCAATATGTAGTTGGAGTGGGCGCAAAAGCAACGGCAAGAATAGGTCTTAGCTCCAATAATAATTATTTAAACAATAATTACTACCAGAACTTTATTATTCCCAATACCTTTGATATTTTACAACCCACTGTTTTAGATTCAGTAGCTGTTTATGTAAATGGTGCTCCGGGAAGCTTTGATATTATATTGAGCGATCAGTCCAATCAGATCTTATACACCCGAAGTTTCACTGTAAGTCAAAATAACACAAAAATATTTTTACCCTTAGGTTTTGTTCTTTTGCCAGGAACGGGATACCAACTTCAGTTTTCCAATACAGGTAATATCAATTTCCTGATAGATCCTTTTACAGTATACCCAATTAGTACCGGAGCTCAGGTTGCCACACTGACCGGAACAATATTTCCTACGGTTTCCTATAACTGTTTTTACGACTGGCATTTTACTTATGCCCTCAATGGATGTTATGCCCCTCAAAATGCTGGATTTCAAATTAATGTGAATCTGCCTCTCAACCTACCTGATTCCATATATACCTGTACTGATGTAACATTGGATGCCAATACCTCAGCTGCGGTTACTTATCTTTGGAGCAATGGAGCGAGTACTTCCTCCATTCAGGCCAGTCAAACAGGGTATTATTACGTAACAGTTACGGATGCAGGAAATTGTATCGTTAGAGATACTGCCTATGTTGAAACACCTGTGGCTCTCCAACTTCCCAACTCCAGTACATTTTGCGGGAATACAATCAGCTCTAATTATGATCCAAATTTGGTAAGCAGCTATGTATGGAGTACTGGAGACAGTAGTTCCTCTGTTTTTGTTATCAACCCGGGTACCTATCAATTGACCATAACGACTGCATCGGGTTGTATACTTTCCGATAGTATGACAGTTACTGCATTCGAGTCTGCTCCATTAGTAGATATTGGAAACTACATTGAAATATGCAGTACTCAAGTTTTGGATGCTGGATTTACTGGAATGGGATACACCTACCTTTGGAATACGGCAGCCACTTCTCAAAGTATCACAGTAAATAGCGAGCAGGTATACAGAGTAACGGTAACTACAGGTAGCGGATGTTATGGAATCGACAGTGTTTATATCAGAATATTGCCCTTACCAACAGCTGCCTTTAGCTATACTATCAGCTCAACGAGTTTGGCTTTTATCAATAATTCTGCAAACAGTACCTCTTATTACTGGATTTTCGGAGACAACACTACTGCAACACTTTCCAACCCTTACCATTATTATTTCAATCCGGGTTGTTACGATGTAAGTCTGATAGCCAGAAACAGCTGTTTTACTGATACGATTACCCAAAGAATTGCTGTTGGAGTT
>CAZNNX010000142.1:0-7563 GCA_964574485.1 uncultured Saprospiraceae bacterium
CGCACGATCGTGCTGGAGCTCGGCAAGCGCACCATCAGCCTGCTCGATGGTGAGACTGCTAAAACGGAAAGATTACATGCTATCTCACAATTATTGAAAGCTTACACTCTGTTCGAGAGAGAAGACGAATATGTAGTTATCGATGGTAAAGTTAAAATTGTTGACGAACAAACGGGTCGTATCATGGAAGGCAGAAGATATTCTGATGGTTTACATCAGGCTATCGAAGCCAAGGAAAATGTAGAGATTGAAGGTTCAACGCAAACCTATGCAACCATTACCTTACAGAACTTTTTTAGAATGTACCACAAATTGGCCGGTATGACCGGTACTGCTGAAACTGAATCGCAAGAATTGTGGGATATTTACAAATTAGATGTGGTGAGTATCCCAACCAACAAACCTATCACCAGAAAAGATAAGGATGATTTGATTTATAAGACAGATAAAGAAAAATATAACGCCATTATAGACGAAATCACAACGCTTAGAAACGAAGGTCGTTCGGTTCTTGTGGGTACAACTTCTGTTGATAAGTCAGAGCTTCTTAGCAGAATGTTAAATCTGAGAGGCATACCTCACAACGTATTGAACGCAAAGCAACATGCCAAAGAGGCTGATATTGTAGCTGAAGCTGGACAAAAAGGACAGGTTACCATTGCTACCAATATGGCAGGTAGGGGAACGGATATCAAACTTTCTGAAGAGGTAAGAAAAGCAGGTGGATTGGCAATCATTGGTACAGAGCGACACGATTCCAGAAGGGTAGACAGACAGTTGAGGGGTAGAGCCGGAAGACAGGGTGATGTTGGTTCCTCTCAGTTCTATGTATCTTTGGAAGATAAATTAATGCGTTTGTTTGGATCAGAAAGAATTGTAAAATTAATGGACCGTTTTGGTCATAAAGAAGGAGAAGTTTTACAGCATAGCATCGTTACCAAATCCATAGAGAGAGCACAGAGAAAAGTTGAGGAGAATAATTTTGGCGTAAGGAAAAGATTACTGGAGTACGATGATGTAATGAACTTACAAAGAGGTGAAATTTATAAAAAGAGAAACAATGCACTGCAAGGTGACCGCCTGTCAATAGATTTAAGCGAAATGTTTAATGACCTGGTTTTTGATATTGTAGATGAGTTTCACAAACAAGGCGATTATGCTGGATTCAGAGAGTCTTTCTTACTTTCTTTTGGATTAGAACCAGAATTCGACCAAAAATATTTTAGAGAATCTTCTGTTGACAAACTTTCGAATGAATTACACAGCTGGGTCATGGAGGCTTATGCAAGAAAATTCAAAACCATCATAGAAATGGTCATTCCTGTGATTGAGAGAGTATATAACGACCCAAGTATGAATTTCTCCAGAATATCAATACCTTTTACGAATGGCATCAAAGCAATGGAAATCAATGCGGATATGAAAAAAGCCATCGATACGGAAGGGAAATCTTTGATAGGCGAAATAGAAAGAGCTGTTTCTCTTGCTGTAGTTGATTATGCCTGGAAAGAGCATCTTCGGAATATGGATGAGTTAAAAGATCAGGTTCAAAATGCCACCTTTGCTCAAAAAGATCCTTTGGTAGAGTATAAAATTCAATCCAGAAAGTTATTCAATCAACTTAATATAGAAATTGCCAAAGAGCTTTCTTCCTTTTTATTTATGGGAATGATACCAATTCAGGAAGACAGTCAGGTTCGCCAGGCCAGAGATGTCAGAGTTGCACCTAATAAAAATGTTCAAACAAACATAGAACAGCAAAAAGAAATGGAGGAGATGCAAAGAAAAGCAATGCAACAGCAAACGCAGCAAGTAATTGAAAAAGTACAACCACGGCGCGTAGAACAAAAAGTGGGTAGAAATGATATGTGTCCTTGTGGTAGTGGAAAAAAATACAAGAATTGTCATGGAAAATCAGAATAATATCCAGCCGGTCAAAAGCCGGCTCTTTTTTTTAAAGCTAATCCTTATTTGTTTTGTATTGATACGTTGTTCATCTTTACAGTCTCAAGAAAAAATTGAAATAGTTGAAGGGAAAAAGGCTTTTTTGTCAGACACTGTAATTACTATACAAATAGAGGGAAGGCCGGTTTCAATTCAAGGAGTTTCAGAAAAAAAAGAATGTCTGGGAACAATATTGGTTTTACCTGGCTTTAATTTTTCCCGATTGGATTGGTGCGAAAAGGTTCCTGCATTATGCAAGATGGCGAAAGACAGCGGATTTGTTTTGGTTTTTCCCGAAATGGGTAAGTCTGTATATGCAAGTAGGTTTTATCTAGAAACAAGGATAGATTTACAACAATTTCCTACCAGAAAATGGCTGTCTGATACAGTCATAAATCATTTGAGAGAGAGTTATGGTTTGTTTGATACTTTGGGTAATAATTACATAGTTGGGCTTTCAACGGGTGCGAGAGGAGCTGCCCTCCTTTATACAGATTTACCAAAATTATTTGCAGCCATCGCTTTATTGTCGGGAGATTTTGATCAGACTCAAATGCCTAAGGATAATTTGATGACCTTATATTATGGTCCATATGAAAAAAACAAAGAAAGATGGGAGTTGGTAGACAATGTAGCGACAAAGTTGCAAAACTGGGTTTGTCCAACCTATATAGGGCATGGGCAAAAAGATAAGATTGTTCCCCCGAGTCAGAGTAAATGGTTGGCAGAAAGGTTAAAAAACCAAAAAATACAAGTTGTTTTACATGAACCAGAGTTGGGGCATGATTATTCTTATTGGGGAAGCGAAACACAAAATGTTTTAAATTTTTTCAAAAAACACAAAAAATAGTTTTATTTCACAACAAATAGTTTTAATATTACGTTATAGTTACAACGCACAGACCATTTTAGAAGATATTAAACCTATACGTTATGAGAGACAACACGCAACAGCTTATTCATGTTTATTTTCCCACTATAGCGCAGGGGCTCTTTTTTTTATTTACAAATCATTGGGTTCGTTTTTTTACTTTTCTTTGTTTGGGTTATTATTTTTGGTGTAATCCGCTTGTGATTACGCTAAATTCGGAAAACAGAGAACCCGATAAAGCAAGTTTTATTGATCCCGCCTTATTTGCTCAGGAAGAACTAAGGGCAGAAAAGAAAACAAAGGAGAAAGCCCCGCTTATTTCTCAGGAAGAAGAGGATTTGAATTTGGCAAACGAAGCAACAGCTGTGGGTCAAGTACTTACTGAGGAGCAAAAAAAGAAGGCCGCTTCAAAATCAAATATTTCTGTTCTTTTAGAAAAGAATTTTAAGAAAAAGCATGGCATGGCTAAGAGTGAGCTAATGAAAAAGGATCAGATTTGCTTGCAATACATTACGAATTATGCCCCGATTGCGCAAAAGGAAGCAGAAATTTATGGCATTCCCGCTAGTATTACTTTAGCACAAGGATTATTGGAAAGTAATGCGGGTCAAAGCAAATTGGCCAAAAGAGATAATAATCATTTTGGCATCAAATGTAAGGCAAAATGCAGGGGTTGTCGTTGTGCCAATTATACAGATGACGACATCTATGATATGTTCCGAATATTCGATTCTGCCTGGGAAAGTTATCGGGAACATAGTATTTTACTTACAGGTAAAAGATACAGACACCTAAAAAAATACAGTAGAAGAGATTATAAATCTTGGGCCAGAGGTATTAAAGCTGCGGGTTATGCCACTGATAAAGGGTATGCACAAAAATTAATTCGAATTATTGAATATTATAACTTACAGGATTTTGATAAAAATTAAAACAGGATTCTAGATAATTTTTTGAATCGTAGCTGTTTCACTAAATATACTTTCTTCTGTTTTCGAATGGCGAATTAAATTAAGCCCGGGTGATTTTCCAACTTGAATACCACCCAGTTCTTTTTCAAAACCAAGTGCTTCCGCGCCGTTAATAGTACCCCATTGCAATAGTTCAAGGTCAGAAACATAGGATTGATACTTTTTAATGGTTTGCATTTCGGAAAATACAGACAAGCCCCAATTGGAAGTAAGACTGTCAGTCCCAATACAAACCTTTGCCTTTGTTTCTATAAAATTTTTATAGTTAGGTAACCCATTTTCTATGTAAAGATTTGCATTGGGGCAGGTAGCCCAAAAACATTCCTTTATTTTAGATTGTGCAAAAGCAATGTCTTCCTTAGTGGTTAGTGTGTTGTGTACAAATAAGGTTCTGTGTTTGGGATCCAAATATTCCAAAGCATAGTGAATAGAGGTTTGTCCATTGGCTTTGAAATCAGAGAGAGAAATTCCGAATTGACTGTAGAAGTCTACAAAATCACCACTGCCCTTCAAAAAAAGTTCGTTTTCGGGGACCGTTTCCTGATTGTGAATTGAAATGGTTTTTTTAACACCTTCATTGGCCTGATTTATCAGCTGGAAAAGCAGAGGCGAAACAGAATAGGGCGCATGTGGAACGCAGGATTTAGACGAAGAGTTATTGCAAATAAGATCTTGATAAACAGCATAATATTTTTCAAACTCTGCATTCGCATTTTGATTTTGCAGAAAGTCAAAAAATTCAACAAAAGTATAATATCTTATGTTCCCTTTACTTTTCTGTGGGAAACTGTCTATCACATTAGAGATGTCCCCAACGGCAACGATGCCATTCTGAATCATTTCCTCCTCCGCTAGGGTAATTGCTGACCAAATTTCTTCCATGGGCATATTTCTTTTCGTTACGACTCCCTTGATGAAATCAATGAGGCCTGTTCCTGTGTCAACTTTTGCCTTCATATGAGATAACTCCAAATGACAATGACAGTTGATAAGCCCGGGAATTAAAATGCCCTCAAGAATTTCCACTGAGGTTTTGTCATGATTTGATAGATCGTCTATAGCACGGATCATACCGTTTTCGTCCACGATAATAACCTGGTTTTCTAAAAGACCAAGTTCTTGAATATATGTTTTATTTGCGCTAATTTTTCTCATGACTTTTTAAATTTGAGTTGATAATCTTGTAAAGCTGCCGCAATAACCTGATGAGCACTGGCTTTGTTATAGGTTTCTAATAATTGCACTTTTTCATTTGTCGTTAGAGACTGATCTGGATCTTCCTTATAAGTGGAGAAATAATGGCGGATTCGTTTAAGTAATTTTTCAGGAACATCCTCTATGTCTTGGTAGCTTCCATAGGTTTGATCAGATTTTAAAACAGCTATAATTTTATCATCTGTCTCATTTTGATCAATCATTCGAATTCCTCCAATCGGAATGGCCTCGAGAATAATATCACCTCTGGGTATGGTTCTGTCTGTCAAGATAATTACATCTAAAGGATCTCCGTCGCCAATCAATCCGGAACGATTGGTTTCTTTCATGCACAGAGCCGCAGAATAATCATCGGATAAGCTCTGCGGAATAAAACCATAAAGCAAAGGAACAACAGAGGAATAAAGATTGGGCCGATCCACCTTTAGATAGCCGGACTCCTTGTCAATTTCATATTTCATTTGATCTCCTGGAACAACCTCAATAAAACAAATAATTTCTTCAGGTACCTTTGAGCCAGGAGAAATTCCATGCCATGGATGACTTTTATAGAGCATTTGAATTGATTTTAGGCGAAAATAAGCTTTAGATTTAGTTTGGGAAGAACTAATTCTCTCTTTTTTAATATTCTGTTTATATTAGAATTGTATTTTTATAAAAATTTTAAAAAATGAGGAGAGTAACCATACTATTTTTACTTTTATTCTTAGCTACAGGAAATCTTCTGTTTGCTCAAACAAGTTTTACAGATAATTTTTCTGATGGAGATTTTACAAATAATCCACAGTGGTATGGTGATCTGACTAAATATCTAATCTCCGGCACAAATAATGAACTTCAATCAAATGAACCCGGTGTTACGGGTGTTTCAAGACTTTATGTCCCTGTACAAATTAAAGATAGTTGCAACTGGGAATTTTTAGTTCGACTAAATCTTACTACAACAGGTCCATCCAGTTCCAACAGAGTAAGAGTGTATTTACAAACGAATAACTCAAATTTTTCCTCGGCTTTGAATGGTTATTTCCTTCAGATAGGAGAAACCGGATCTTTAGATGCATTGGAAATTTTTAAAGTTACCAATGGCACAGCTACAAGTATTTTACGTGGAACAGACGGAACCGTTTCTGCCGCAGTTATAAACACAAGGGTTAAAATCCAGAGAGACAATAATGGAAATTGGCAACTGTGGTCAGACCATAGCGGGGGCACTAATTTTACTTTAGAAGGTACGGCCACTGATGCAACTTATAATCAAGGTAGTTTTTTTGGTGTTCAGACAACCTATTCAAGCACGCAGGCAACAAGGTTTTTTTATGATGACTTTTCAGTTTCCCCTTTGTTTGTCGATTCTCAAGCGCCAGTTTTGGTTTCAGCATCAGCTATATCCGCCACTCAGGTCGATTTGGTCTTTGACGAAGCTATTGACAACATAACGGGTTCTGCAATCTTGAATTACTCAATTGACAACGGAATCATTGTTTCAAATGCCAGTGTAGATCTTATAGATCCCACCATTGTGCATCTTACTTGTTCTGCGTTGAGCAACCTGCAAAATTACAATGTTACAGCAACCAATGTAGAAGATATGTCAGGAAATGCTTGTCTTGCTCAAAGTCAACCTTTTAGTTTTGTTTTATTACAACAAGGTTCTTTTCAGGATATAATTATCAACGAAATTATGATAGACCCCAATCCAGTTGTGGGTTTGCCTGATGCAGAGTTTATTGAACTATACAATAGAAGTAATAAGGCAATCAATTTGAGCAATTATAAGATTAGTCATCAGAGTACGACGTCAACAGCTATAACTCAAAGAACGCTGGGTTATTATATTTTGCAACCCAACAGCTATGTGTTTTTGCATAATAATCCTGCCTATGTCACAGCGAGTAATGATTTGTTGGTACCCTCCCTTCCTGCCTTAAATAATACGGCGGCTTATTTGGTATTGAAGGATAGTTCTGGAAATCTAATGGATAGTATTTTATATGAAAACTCCTGGTATCAGGATGCAGTGAAGGCGGGCGGAGGCTGGTCTTTGGAGCTGATAAATCCGAATATTATATGCAAGGCCGGAAATAACTGGATTGCTTCCAATGACCCAACAGGGGGAAGTCCGGGAAATGTGAATTCGGTATTTGATAATTCAATTGATACCAGCGCCTTACAAATTTCTTTGGCAAGACAATCTGATATCAATAAAATTTATTTGCTTTTTAATGATGTCGCCTCTTTGACTGCTGCCCAAAATACCAATAACTACGCAATCAGTAATGGATTGTCTGTAATCTTTGTTCAGATAATTTCCGACAGGGAAGTAGAACTTACACTGAATGCGAATATGATAAATAATTTATCTTATACCGTTACCATCAATAATATAGCAGATTGTGTTGGTAATGCAGCAACCAATCAGTTTAGTTTTGTTTATTTAGAAACAGCAGAAGCCAGTCACTATGACATAATAATCAATGAATTTTTACCTGATCCTACACCTTCTGTTGGATTACCGGAAATAGAATTTGTTGAATTGTATAACAGGTCCAATAAAAATATTAA
>CAZNNX010000143.1:0-7525 GCA_964574485.1 uncultured Saprospiraceae bacterium
TATTGCCCATCTCTGTATTTCTGGTGCTCACAAAGGAAAGATACTGCTTTTCATTGGCAACAAACAAAAGAGGTGCAAACTCATCAAATTTTGAATTAATTTCTTGAACTGGATTTACTTTGTAAAAATCTGTAGTAGATCTCAAAGACAAGATAGTTGGTTCTTGACAAGACTGTAAAATATTTTTAGCTCTTACTTCATTTGGATTTAAGGAAAGATATTTATTAGCCCATTGTTTAGCAATATCATATTTCCCTTTCATCAGTAAGGCTTCGGCAAGAAATAAGTAATATTGTGGTTCCACCTCCCCTGTTTCAACTAATTTCAACAAATGAACTTCAAGATCATTAATCATTCTGAGCTTGCGAAAACATAATGAAATCTGTGACAAAGCTTCAACATTTTTTTCGTCCTTGTTTAAAATTTCTTTGTAGAGAGTTATCGCAGAACTAAAATCTTGATCCGAAAACATTTTCTTTGCTCTTTTCAACTGAGCCGAGGTTTGGGAAAACAACGGAATCTGAAGTAAGAGAAAAAATAAAATGGAATAAATACTAAAATGACGCATAGCGATTGTGTTAGGAACTTTTTCTAAAAGTATCTAATGTGTTTGACTTTTGAAATATTTTTAACCAGATCATAGCCTAACAACAATTCATAAGATCCCTGGGCTGGCCCTTGCAATTTGGTGAGAGAAAAGTCGTAGGCAGCTCCGATCCTCAATCCATTTTTCAAACGAACTGAGAACCAAAAATCAATAGAATCATAAGAACTCAATGCCAATTCAAAAGCTGACCTAAAAGAAATTCCAGCAGTATACATCTGATGTATAACCAAGGAAAGATCAAGATCAAACTCTGTGGGAGCACCCACGCGATTCTGAATATTCCTGTTCAGCAATCCAACATGCTTAATAAGCATTGTAGGTCTAAGCACAAAATCTTGGGTACCCAAGGGAATGGCTCCACCTGCAGTAAAATAATAATGTCTGTATTGTTGCGCAACGGGCAAACTTGGATCATTATCCCTTCTCAAGGCATTGTTTACAAGCATAGGGCTTGATATACCTACAAACCATTTGGGTGTATATAAATATACGCCCAAGCCAAAGTTAGGAAGCCAACGATTGGGTTGCATATTTTGAAAAGTAGGATCGGTCGGGTTTTCAAGGCTCAGCTGTGACCAATCAGCAGACCAATTCGATACTCCCCCTTGCAAACCGAAAGATATATGTCCTTTGTGTTCTCCATTTTTATCTTTTCCAAATACGGGTAAATGGTAAGCAAAACTACCATAAACATTGAATTGCCTTGAGTTACCTATCATGTCATGGGAAACATTCAAACCCACACCAATATTTTTTTCTCTGATGGGGGTATGTATGGTGAAATTTTGGGTCATTGGTGCTCCTTTGATTCCCCACCATTGTTGCCTGTGAAGCAAAGTCATATCCAAAGCCCCTACAGTGCCCGTGTAAGCAGGATTGTAGTTCATTGGATTGAACATGTATTTGGTAAACATGGGATCTTGCTGTGCATTCATTGAAAGATAAATGGCACAAAATAGTATAGTCAGTTTAAGTTTATTCATGTTATCAGATTCTGAAAGGCTCTAACTAAAGAGCCAAATTTAGTAGAAATTAAGCATATATTCACCATAATTCGCCCCTAAAATAATATTTTTTTCAAGCAAGTTCAAAGAGTACATAAAAACAATGATGTACTTTTGTCTTACAATTCAATTCATTACATATGATGAACCAAGTAAATATTGTTTCTGAACTCAGGCTTTGGGGAAATATTTCATATTTTTCACTTTTCGCATCAGGTTCTGATATGCTCATTGAAGCTCATGAAAATTACCAAAAAGGGGGCTTCAGAAATCGTTATCAAATCATCATGTCTGATGGAATACATCTTGTTACTGTTCCCTTATTAAAGGGTAAAAATCAACAAACAGCAATTCGAGACGTAAAAATAGACTATAGCCAAGATTGGAGCACACAACATTTGAGGACGATTAAAACAGCCTATGGCAGTGCTCCATTTTTTGATTATTACTTCCCAGAAATTGAAATTTTATATACCCAAAAAAAAACATTTCTGTGGGACCTTAACAAAGAAGCATTATTGATGAGTTTGAACTGGTTGAAAATAGAAAATCAATTCAAAGAAACTCAGCATTTTATTCCTGACTACAACATCCATGAAATGCATTTCTTTGACCTACGTTTCAAAAAATCGGACCCCCTCTCCGCTCAATATCCATTATACAGTCAAATTTTTATGGACAAACAAGGATTTATTCCAAATGCCAGTATACTTGACCTACTTTTTTGCCAGGGACCCCAAGCGACTGCCTACCTAGAAAATCTAAAAATTGAATTATGAGATATTTCATTGTAATAATGGTTATTCTTTCTTTCACTTCCTGTGAAACTGATCAAAACAGAAAATATAATGAGGCCTTTGAAATTCTTAATTTGGAACAGTCTGCACATTTCATAGGAAAGGATAAAGAAGAGCATTATTTTGAACTTGTGAACACATTGGATCTCTCCCTGCAAATGGGCAAAGATAATCTGGGAGGCACCAGGGAGGAATTGATCAATAGTTATATCCATTTTTTACAATCAGATTTGGTTGAACCCAACAATAAAGAAAAGAGATATTTAACTGCGCAGATGTCTGAGGCCATTCGGTTGATTCGTATTAGCTTTCCCCATATTCGACTGCCACAAATCAAATGCATCGTGACAGAAGGTAAATATTTCGGTCCCAGAGTTTATTACACACGCTCCAATGCGATTATTATACCCAAAATAGAATTAGATTCAAAAAACAAGAACATGGTTCGTACCTTGATTCATGAAATTTCCCATATAATAACAAGATTCAACCCGAGTTTAAAAGGTTCATTATATGAAGGTATTGGATACCATGCCCTGGAAAAATTAGAGTTAAGTTCATTTCTGGAACAAAGAATTTTAAGAAATCCGGATGGTATGGATATCAATTGGTGTATAGAATTGAACCATAAATTTTATGTTCCTATCATTTTTAGCAGGCATGCCAAATATATGGGATATCCTTTCATGACTGCACTCATGTTCCAACTTTTTGAAGTTCAAATAAACAACAATTCTGGCAAAATCATGTCAGCAGATTTGGGCAAAAACGAAAATGAGTTAACTGGTTACTGGGAAAAAATAAGTAGAAATACCACATACACCATTCATCCAGATGAAATCATCGCAGACAATTTCGTTTTGATGGTAGAAAAAAAGGTTAATAAATCGAAATGGTCAACCTTGGATAAAAACGGTAAATTACTCAATAATAAGCTGGAACTTGTACTGAAAAAATATTTTTCTACTTAAAGATCTCACCCATTCTTTTTCCATTCGAATACATTCCGATGAAAGCCTCTTTGAATTTTGTTTTAGAAACTAATTTTTGAAGCGCTTTGTAAGCTTCGTCTTTGCTGGAGAAGCCTTCAGAACCATCTTTATTTTTTGTCACAGGAACCAGTAACACACGAGTTATTTCTTCCCCTATTTTTTCGAAAACCAATTTATACTGACTCAACTCACCGGCTACCACATCTTTATATAGCTCGGTTCTAAAGGTTTTTACTGCAGAAACTTGAATTTTGAAAACAGTTCCTTTTGCATTGTTATCAGCCGGTAGAATTTCGTCTGGTTTTGGATTCACCTCTTTTTTGACAGATTCAACTGGTTTGACAGTTGGCTTTGTTTCTGTTTGAACAACGATTTTTTCTTCTTTCTTAACTGGTGCTACAGGCTCTGTTTTTTTAATTTCTTCCACCTTTGCTACAACTGGCGGCATGTAAGGAACAAGTACACCATTTTTCCAGAATACTTTTTTCTCTGGAGATTTTGCTGCAGTAGTATAGGCTAAGATAATAGCATCGTACTCTTTTGAACCCATTTCATAAGGCTTGTTTGTTTGAGGATTGACAGGTAACGCTTTGGGCATCGCAAAAGGCTTTTCAGCAGAATTGAATTCTTTCCCTACTAAAATATATTTGGGGTAATCCGGATCAACCTCTGTCTTTTTCTCAGTTTGAGCTATGGCTTGTGTATCTTTACTGGACTCACGTAAAGGTTTTAAAGCAATTTCTTTCATCCTGATTTGTTTAGGTGTAATGGCTTTCGTACTGATTTCAGTTGTGTAAGGTTCATAACCCTTTGCTGTAACCTCCAATTTAAAATTTTTATTGGAAGGCAATTCAAATTGATACTCGTCAATACCCCACATATCCTTTTCTATGAATAGGGAGCTTCCATAATCATCAGTAGCATAAAAACGCATAAAAGCGTCCTTGACAGACTTTTTATCTGCATCATTTTCATCAAAAATCTTACCCTTCAAGGTTAAGTATACTTCTATTACTTTGAAGTAAAAAATATCATCGTGGCTTGTTTCTGTTTTTGAATTTTCAAAGGTTCGATTCGAAACGAAATATCCTCCAAAATGATTATCACTTAAAATATAATTGTATTCATCGTGATTTGAATTGAAAGGTAATCCCATATTAACAGGTTTGGAAAACCTTTCTTCTGTAAAATTTGATTTAAAAATATCAAAACCTCCGATCCCGGGCCAACCATTGGAAGAGAAAAACAATAAATTCTTTTCCAAGTCAAAAACCGGCGTAATTTCATCGAGAGATGTGTTGATTTCAGATGCATTTTTAGGTTCATTAAAATCGAAATCAGCTGCATTTAATTCTCTGCTACAGTACCAAATATCCATACCACCTTTACCTGTGGATCTGTCCGAGGAGAAAAATAAATATTCTTTATTTCCCAGCTCTACCAGGAAGGGGTGTGTTGTATTGGCATTAGGTTCGTTATATGAATCACTCAAACGGATCGGGGCGGTCCACTCTCCATTTTCTTCCATCATAAGATAAATCTGACATTTTACCTTAGCCCCATCAACTACATCACATTGGGTAAAGAAAAATCGTTTTCCATCTTTGGAGAAGCTGCCGTTACCAAAATGTGGTTTTGATATTTTATTTAGAAAAATGGTCGGCTGTAATTTAGGTGTCCAAGTTCCATCAGCTTGTTTTTGTGCTCCGTAGATTTTAGAGCTGCCATCAAAAGTTGATGAAAAATACAGAATACCTTCACTTACTGGAATCGGTGCATAATCTGTTCTTGGAGAGTTGATGTTTGAATCAAGATGAATAATTTCAATATTTTCAGTAAAGTATTCCTCCTTGTTGGAAATAATTTTGCAACCCTCTATTTCCATCATTAATTTCTCCTTCACCTCTTTTTCATCACTTTGAAAATATCTGCTTTTAAAGGCTTCCAAAAATCTGATGGCTGCTTTACAGTTATCATTCAATTTTAGTATTTTCCCATAAGTCAAAGCATAGGCAGCATTATTGTTAAAATCCGAATTTGTTTCCAGCTCTTTGTAACAGGTTAATGCTTTTTTAAATTCTCTGGAGTCATAGTAATACTGTCCAGCTTTGTAGATGTATTCCTTTTTATCTCTCTTGAATGCATAAGCAGATTCGTAATATTCAGCTGCCTTGAGAAAATCACCGTACTTTTCATGTTCCTTCGCTTTTTTGACAAGCTTTTTCCAATTTCCTTTTGGACTTTGCTGAGAAAATGTAGTTTGTGGAAAGGCAAAAAAAGAAGAGAAAAAGAATAGATAAAGTAATATAATTGACAAAGAAGGATAATGAATCAATTTCATTGGGCAATGGTTTTTTTAACAAAATACATAACAAAGCGTTAAGATAGTAATTTTCAGAAAAATGAAACAAACAAAATCATTACTTTAGCACAAATTCAACCAGATGAATGCAACTGAAACAAAAAACATGCAGCGTTTAGAGGAGCTAGCAAACAAAACGCCACAATTCACCAACCAGGATGCAACGGCGATAACAGGTATGTCATACCTAGATGTTGAGCAGGGCATCAAGGAAATGATGGCAAAATACCATTGTAAGCTGAGAGTTACAGAAAATGGGGATATCATCTATGATTTTGAAAAATTGGAAAGAAGAGATGCTAAAAAGTTTTCTGAGTACCTTCAAGAGTTTGGAGTGAAAGCCTGGAAGGTTTTTACGATCATTTATAAATTTCTTATTTCAGCATTCCTCGTGGTGTACTTCATCATCTTTCTTGTTTTGGTGATTGCAGCAGTAGTGGCTATGTCTTCTGGCAAAGACAATCGATCCAGAAATGGTGGCGGCGAGCTTTTATCTTTTGTTTTCAGATTATTCATTTCCATTTTTCAATGGAGAACGATTATGGGATACAATCAGTACTATTATCAAACAGACAGGTATGGATATCAATACCGCCATTATCAGGAAAAAGAGGATGATCTAACAAAAAATTGGAAAGGAAATCAATCTAAAAAAGGATTTGTTGCCTCTGTTTTTGATTTTGTTTTTGGTCCGCCCCGTTATGAACTAAATCCATTGGCAAATTTACAAGAGTTAAGTACATATTTGAAAACGCACAAATATGTTGTGAGTACTTATGAATTAATTGCTTTGGCTGGTTGGACAAAGGCCGAAGCTGAAGATTTTATGACTTTTTCCCTTACCCAATTTAATGGCGAGGCAAAAATGACCGATAATGGAGTACTTTACGGGGATTTCAATTCAATATCAAGGAGAAAAACAGAGATAGATGGAGCGCCTATCGTGTATTACTGGGATGAAAACGAGGCAGATTATGAATTGAATGGAAACAGTTCGGGAAGAAATATGGGTATAATCGCTATGAATGGGTTTAATCTACTTATTTCTTTCTTTTTTTTATATCACGCCAACAATCCGGAATTGGGTAACACGATGTTAGTTTTGGGAATTATCCCTTTTATATTTTCATTGAGTTTTTTCCTCATTCCCTTTATCCGTTACCTTTTAATTTTACAAAAAAGAAGAATCCAGCATCGTATTAATATCAGAAAAAGATTAATCCGTCATATTTTTCAAGAACAATCCGGAATTATTTCACTGGAGAGACTAACTCAGGTTGCCAATCAAAACAAGGGAGAAAAGCTCAATAAAAAATTGATTGAACAGATGATGATGGACATTATCCGTGATTTTGATGCGAGATCTGAGGTAGATGAAAACGGGCAGATACAATACCATTTCGAACCATTAGAGGAAGAATTATCTGAGATGGACAGATTGAGGGATGGAAATACCGGAAATAAAAATAATTTAGGTAACATCGTTTTTGAAACATAAATATGTCAAAAAGAACACTTTGGTTAATCATTGCCGGGATGAGTCTGGCTTTAATTGGAATTTTTGGACTTCAGATCTATTCCATTTACAGCAACTACAAATTAAACTCTGAATTATTCGACAATAACGTACATGCAGCCTTAGATCATGTTGTTACCAAATTGGAACAGGCTGAAATTGAACAGACGGCAGCTCAGTTTGATTTACCTGAACCTGGCAGCAGTATTCATGCCGATATAGCCTCTGAGGTACAGGTTGAAGCCAT
>CAZNNX010000144.1:0-7510 GCA_964574485.1 uncultured Saprospiraceae bacterium
CTGCTGTTATGGTTTCAGACGCCTTCTTCCCTTTCGAAGACAATGTAGAGTTGGCGGCAGCGGAAGGAATTCGCAATATTGTTCAACCCGGAGGATCCATCAGAGATCCACAGATTATAGAAACCTGTAACCGTTATCAAATAGCTATGATTTTTACCGGTATTCGCCATTTCAAACATTAAATACTTATGATGAATTGCATAACGAAATTGGAAAGTTCAAGCAAATCCTTACGCTTTCTTCACAGAGGAAAAGTAAGAGACAGCCTTGCCGTAAATGCCGATAGCAGGTTAATTGTTGTAACCGACAGGATTTCAGCATTCAATAAAAAGATCAAAACACCTATCCCCAACAAAGGGGCTGTCTTGAATGGCATAGCCGATTTTTGGTTTGAACAAACCAAACATATTATTCCCAATCATGTTATTCGTTGCATTGATCCCAACCTGATGCTGGTCAAAGAGGCTAGTCCCATCAAGGTTGAAATGGTGGTTCGTGCTTACCTCTGTGGTTCCATGCTAAGAGCCTATGAAGAAGGTCAAAGAATTTTCTCGGGTCAACCTGTACCGGAGGGATTGTCAAAACACCAGGCATTTGCTCAGCCGATTCTGACGCCTACAACCAAAGATGATGATGATACAGAAATCAGTCCGGCAGAAATTATTTCCTCAGGTCTGGTAGATGCAGCTGTTTGGTCTGAAATGGAGGAAAAGGCATTGGCTCTCTTTCGTTTTGGAAGTCAATACCTGGCAGAAAGAGACATTATCCTGGTGGATACAAAATATGAATTTGGACTCTGGCAAGGTCAATTGATTCTAATTGATGAAATACACACACCAGATTCTTCGCGTTTTTGGAGAAAATCTGACTATGAGAAGGATCCCTTGCATGCCGAGCAAATGGATAAAGAATTTGTCAGACAATGGATGCTCGCCAATAAGATAAATGGAGAGGTACCACTTATCCTTTCAGATGAAATTATTAGAGAAACCAGTGCACGCTATGAGGAAATTTACCATTGGGTAACTGGAAAAAAACTTGATTTACCTCAGCAGGATCTGAGCGATAGAATCAGAATAAATTTAGAAAAAGAACATTTATTAGACCCGGAAGATAGCCTCTTCCTTTCATAAAAGGAATTATGAACAAAGCCCTTTCTCCCCTGGATGGAAGATATGCCAGCAGACTATTGGAACATCAGAATTATTTCTCGGAATATGCCTTGATGTATTACCGTTGTAAAATGGAATTGCTCTATGTTCTGGCATTAAATCAAACCCAAATGTTTCCTGCACTCTCTTCTGAGGAAGTAAAAAGAGTAGAGCAACTGATTACAGATTTTAACGAGGCAGATTATCTGCGGATCAAGGCCATTGAAGAAATTACCAAGCATGATGTGAAAGCCTGTGAAATTTTCCTGAGAGAAAGAACCGGCATAGAAAACATACATTTGATTCATTTTGCACTTACTTCTGAAGACGCCAATAATCTGGCCTATACTTTTATGCTGAAAGATTATATGCAAAAGGTGCAGATACCCCAAATTGAACAGCTTTTACATAAGTTAATAGCAATAGCAGAACAGTGGAAAACCATCCCTTTTCCCTGTAGAACACATGGCCAAAAAGCTTCGCCCAGCACAGCGGGAAAAGAAATAGCCGTTTTTATCCACAGAATCACAAGGGTATTGAAAGAATTAAAATCCTATCAGTTTTATGGAAAATTAGGGGGCGCAGTGGGCAATTACTCCGCTATGATTGCAGCCTTTCCTCAGTACGATTGGTTGCGTTTTTGTCATGAGTTTATGCAAAATCAGGGGATCATTCCAAATATTGCCACAACACAAATAGAAGATCACGACAGCTGGGCAGCTTATTTCGATTATTGCCGCAGATTGAACAATATTGTATTGGATCTGAACGTAGATTGCTGGTTGTATATTTCCTATGAGTTGTTTTTTGAAAAATCCAAAGCAGAAGAGGTGGGTTCCTCAACAATGCCACATAAGGTAAATCCCATAAATTTTGAAAACAGTGAGGGAAATATCATCCTCTCTAATGCGCTGCTTACGGCTATGTCGGATAAGTTATGCCGTTCCAGAATGCAAAGGGATTTGAGCGACAGCACAGTACAACGAAATATGGGCGTGGCTCTGGGTCATGCCTATCTGGCTATAGGTGAAACGATCAGAGGTTTGGACAAGTTACAGCTAAATGAAAAAAATTGCAGGGAAGAACTTCAGAACAGTCCTGAATTATTGGCAGAGCCTATACAAACGGTGTTAAAAACTGTTGGGGTAGACGATCCCTATACCCTTTTGAAGAAAGCCTCTCGCGGGCAAAAACCCACTAAGGCTGATCTAGATCAATTGGTTCTTAGTTTGAACATTCCCAAGGAGGTGCAAGAGAGATGCCTTGCTTTCCGTGTGGAGGATTATATTGGCGATGCCATACGTATTTGTGATCTTGTGCTGCAAGAAGCCCAAACTGTTTTGAAGGATTAGGTTTTTTATGTTTTATCAAACCTTTTCTCATTTTAGGGGTTAGTTATAAAGAAAACAGCAGATGATTTTAGGTGCAACCAAATTTAGATTATGGCTTGATTTTATAGTGCAATCTCTTTGTTGGTTGCTGCTTATATTACAGCTCCCTTCTTTAAATACATGGAAGGCTTTGTTGAATACAGCCAGTATTTTTGCCCTGTTTATTTCTCTTTGGCAATTGTTGAATGCCTATTATGTCACTCAAAAATATGGAGATTGGGATCGTAAAATTTATCTCTACCATATGCGGCAGCTTCTCGGCTATCTCTTGTTAACATTGGGTATTTGTTTTTTAATGCTATTGGGAAGCTTTGGATATATGGCTGCTTTCTTTTATTTTACTCTGGAAATTTTACAAGCACTGGTTTCTTTGGTTGTATTTGTTTTGTCCATTCAATTTTATCGCAAGAGTTTTTTAAAATTGAAGGCATATTTAAAACAGCCAAAATCATTTTGGGATTTATAAGTTATGAGTAAAATAGTCATAAACACCCGATTTTTACTTCCTTCCAAATTGGAGGGAATGGGCTGGTTTACTTACGAAGTCGCCAAAAGATGGTCGCAATGGTACCCCGAACACGAGTTTTATTTTTTGTTTGATCGCCCCTTCGACAAGCAATTTATTTTTGCTGATAATGTCAGACCAATAGTGGTTGGACCTCCCGCAAGGCACCCCATTCTCTTTTATCTTTGGTTTGAACATCGCTTGCCTGCTATTTTTAAAAAAATCAGAGCGGATGTATTTATGTCTCCGGATGGATTTATTTCCCTGGCTTCAGATATCCCCACACTAAATGTAATTCATGATATAGCCTGGAAGCATTTTCCGGATCAGATTCCTTTGGCCCATTTGTGGTACTATCGGTATTTTATGCCGGCCTATGCGAGGAAGTCAACGCATATTGCTACGGTTTCAGCCTATTCTAAAGCAGATATTTGTCAACATCTGCAAGTTGATCCAACTAAGGTGTCAGTAGTTTATGATGGCGCAGCCGAAGGATATCAACCCTTGTCATTAGAAGAAAGGGTAAAAATAGAAGATCAATACAGCCAAGGATGTCCTTATTTCTTATACCTAGGATCCATTCATCCCAGGAAAAATATTATGGGTCTTTTACAGGCTGTCGAAATATTTAAATCCCGGACTGAAGATACCTATAAGTTACTTTTGGCCGGACGTTTGGCCTGGCAAAACGGTCCGATTCAGGAAGAATTACAAAAGATGAAATATGCAAAAGATGTCATTTTTCTGGGTTATACCGAATCCAAGGATTTGTATAAAATTGTTGCTTCCGCTCAGGCACTTACCTATGTTTCCTTATTTGAAGGATTTGGAATTCCGATTTTGGAGGCCATGTATTGCGATGTCCCCAGTATTGCCTCTTCTACATCTTCCATGCCTGAAGTAGTGGGAAAGGCTGGTATATTAGTAGATCCACACAGCTCTGAATCAATAGCGGAGGGCATGATTCAAATGGCCAATGACGGATTGTTCAGACAGGCATGCATTGAAATGGGTAGAGAACAAAGGAAACAATACTCCTGGGATCTGACTGCCCAAAAAATGTGGGCAGCCCTGGAACATACGGCTGGATTTAGGAAAAGCTGAGATATTCCATCAGTTGACAAAGATAAGGACTCATTTTTTGGTGATGTTTGATGGCCTTGTCAAAAGGTATGGAAACTACCTTTAATCCCTGCTGACCCAACATTACACCTTTTTTTCCACTTAGGAGCGCCTCAACAGCTTCCATCCCCAGGCGAGAGGCCAATACTCTATCAAAGCAGGAGGGAGATCCACCCCTTTGGATATGACCTAAAACTACGACCTTAATCTCGGGATAAGCAACCCTCACCTCTACTTTTTTTGCCAATTCAAAAGCATTGCCTGCATCGTCACCTTCTGCTACCACCACGATACAGGAGGCGCCCGGCTGTAGATGTCTGCGATTAATTGCTTCAATCAATTCGTTCAGATTTGTTTCCTGTTCTGGTATTAAAATGGCTTCTGCCGCTGTGGCAATTCCGCTTCTGAGAGCAACAAAACCAGCATCCCGGCCCATTACCTCAACAAAGAATAGTCTTTGATGTGCCTCTGCCGTATCTCTGATTTTATCAATCGCCTGCATTGCTGTGTTGAGAGCTGTATCATAACCGATCGTGTAATCTGTCCCATACAAGTCATTGTCAATGGTGCCCGGCATACCAACAATCGAAATATCCGGGTATTCATTCATAAAGACCTGCGCACCAGTAAATGTTCCATCACCTCCAATTACAACCAAATCTTGAATCTGATAATTTTTTAGATTTTCATATGCTTTTTTTCTCCCATCTGGGCTCATAAATGCCTGGGAACGAGCGGAGCCTAATACTGTTCCTCCTTTTGCGATAAGATTCCTGCAAGATTCAGGGCTAAGTATTTCCAGCTTTCCTTCAATAAGACCTTGGTACCCTTGTTTGATGCCATATACTGTTTTGTTGTGTTTTGCTGCACTCAATACCACAGATCGAATGCCGGCATTCATTCCGGGGGCATCTCCCCCCGAGGTGAGTATTGCTATATTTTTCATAAAAAGCAGTTTTTGTTTCTTCTCTGAAATCAAGAGCTATAGGAATGTTTCAAAATCCTTTTGCCTATATCTTTTCGGTAGTGCATTTGCTCGAAACATATTTTATTGCAGTTGCGATAAGCGTTTTCAATGGCTTCGTCCAGACTTGCACCTGCACAAACCACATTGATGACGCGGCCACCATCGGTGAGCAATTCATTTCCATTGCTTTTTACACCGGCATAAAACAATAAGGTATCTGTATCAACATCTTCTAAACCCTTGATGGCAAAACCTTTTGAAAAAGATTTGGGATAACCGCCCGAAGTAAGAACAACGTCAACAAAATAACCCGGTTGCCAATTCCAGTGAACCTGTTGCAGACTTCCATTCAAGGTTGCCAATATAGCTTCGACTAAATTTGCATTCAGCGCAGGTAAAAGCACCTCGGTTTCAGGATCACCCAATCGAGCATTGTATTCCAGCAATTTGGGACCTTTTTCATCCATCATCACACCAAAATACAGGAATCCTTTATAGTCAAGGTTTTCTTTTTGTATGCCTCGTAAAGTAGGTTGAATGATGAGTCGGTCTATCTCTTCCGCCAGTTTGTCATTATAAAAGGGAGCGGGGCAAAAGGCACCCATTCCTCCTGTATTGGGGCCCAGGTCATTGTCAAAAACCTGTTTATGGTCCTGAGCCGGAGGCAGAAGACGCATTGTTTTTCCATCTGTTAGGCCGATGATAGAGATCTCATCACCCACTATTTTATCTTCTACGATAAAATTGGCTTTTTCTCCATAGGTTGCTTTGAATTCAGCTAAGGCAAGATCGGCTTCCTGCAGGTTATTACAAACGAAAACACCTTTGCCGGCAGCTAAGCCATCGTATTTGATAACACAGTCTCCATTCTTGGAATGAATATAGGGTCTGGCAGCATCCACATGATCGAATACTTCAAAATCAGAAGTGGCTACGCCGTGGCGTCGCATAAACTCTTTGGCAAAGATTTTAGAGCCTTCCAAACGAGCTGAGGCCTGTGTAGGTCCAAGAATTTGAATCTTTGTTTTTCTGAAATAATCTACAATACCTTGACTTAAAGGCAACTCTGGACCCACTACAATCAATTCGATTTGTTCCTGTATGCAAAAGGCCTCTAGTTGAGCAAAATCATCAAGTGGGACAGGAATAGATCTGGGTATGCCTGCATTTCCGGGGATGACGCTTATTTGATCCCAACCAATGGTTTCTGCTAATTTCCAAGCAATGGCATGTTCCCTGCCCCCTGAACCTATTACGGCAATTTTCATAAAATAATAGAATTAATTTGAAAAAGAGTTTAGCAAAGATATTCAAATGTGCCCAATAAGTTGAAAGAACTTAAGATCAAGTTTGCACCCTAGTCTCTTGTTGATTGTAGTTAAAAGGAATGCATTACTCTAGATAACCAAAGGCACCTCGATTGTAATCTTCGAAAGCTTCTTGAATTTCTTGCCTTGTATTCATCACAAAGGGTCCGTAGGAAGCTATAGGTTCATTCAATGGTTCTGCAGCAAGTACGAGTAGGATGCAATCTTCTGTGGCGGTAACGGAAAAAGTGGATCCATCCTGCTCAAAAAGAATAAAATGATGTGCTGCTACCTTTTCCTTTTGATTTATGAGAACGGCACCTTCGATCACGACTGCGGCGCAAACGTATTCGCCTGGAAACTCAAAATCAGTCTGATCTCCTTTTTTTAACAGGGCATTACACAAGGTTAGGGGAGAAAAAGTAGAGGCAGGACCCTTCACTCCTTTATAAGAACCGGCAATAATCTTTACCAGAGATCCTTGATTACCAATAGGATAGACGCCCATATCCTGATCTTTGATTGCCTGATATTTGGGCGGGTTCATTTTGTATTTGGCGGGTAAATTTACCCAAAGTTGAACCATTTGAAAAATACCACCCTGCGAACTAAATTTTTTTTCATGAAATTCTTTATGAAGTATTCCTTTTGCAGCGGTCATCCATTGCACTTCTCCCTCTTCAATAATTCCCCCGCCTCCGCTGCTGTCCTGATGTTCGATTTTTCCCTGATAGGCGATAGTTACGGTTTCAAATCCCCGATGTGGATGTACGCCCACGCCTCTTTGCTTTGTAGTTGGGGGGAAATATACTGCAGCGTTATAATCCAGCATGATAAATGGGTTTAACCGATGCATACCTATTTCTCCTGGAATAAATTGATGTACTTTGAATCCATCTCCTACAAAATGAGCTGCGCCTGGTTTTATGATTTTTTCTATTTTTTTTGTTGACATGACCAATTGTTTGAGCATATAAAACACAAATATAGGGAAGAGGTTTTTAAAAGCAGGAGATAGAAATAGTGTAAAATAAAAAAAGCAGGTGGGGGACCTGCTTTTGGATGAT
>CAZNNX010000145.1:0-3744 GCA_964574485.1 uncultured Saprospiraceae bacterium
CCTTTTTCAAAATCTGAGTGAATTTCGCCGGCAGCTCCTGGGGCTTTCGTCCCTTCAGTAATTGTCCAAGCGCGTACTACCTACTTCCCCAGGTTAATTGGTAATTTTGCGCCGGCAATGCCTGAAAGATGGTTTCTTGATAGCTATTGGGCATCAACTTAGAAAATTCAACTTTTTGCTGATTGCTCAATGGATTGTATTCTTTGAATGAGCCAGGGAATTGTGCTGGTAATTTTCTGTTTCCATCATCAAAACCTAAATAATCATATTTTCCACGTTTGTTGGAGATAAAATCCTGAAAAGTAGACTGAGTATTGTATCCCCAACCGGTTGAAAAGGTAAAGTAAGTATCATCAGGAACATCTTTTGTATAAATTTTTACAGAACCGCCTGCAAAATCACCCGGCAAATCTGGTGATGCTGTTTTATTGATTACGATTTTATCCACCAAATTTGAAGGAATGATATCAAAAGAAAAGGCCTTCTTATCGGGTTCGGTGGAAGGTAAAATAGCATTGTTTAACAAAGTTGAATTGTAACGATCAGCTAATCCCCTGATCACCACAAATCGGTTATTCTGAATACTTGCTCCGCTTACTCTTTTTAAAACTTCAGAAGTGTTTTTATCTGGAGAACGTTGTATCAACTCAGTGGATATACCACTCGACATGTTCACTGCATTCTTTTGCTGGGCATACAATGCCCCAATTGTTTCTTGACGGTAAGTGGCGGTTACCACTACTTCCGAGAGCGTTTGTGAGGCCGACTCCTCCATATTAACATTCAAGGAGGTGGTAACTCCTGGCTTTACTTCGATGGATGAAATGGTTTTAGGCTGATAACCAATGTATGTGAATGTTAAATTATATTTACCCGGAGCTAAATTCCCCAAAATATATCTACCCTCAATATCAGTTGATACACCTTGTGTTTTCCCCTCAATTTTTACTGTTAAACCAATTAGATTTTCGCCGGTTTTTTTATCGATTACCTGACCTGCGATTTTTCCGTTTGTTTGTGCTGTAACAGATGAAATTGTGCCCATAAAAACCACTAGCGTGGCTATCACAAATGCGTAAATTTTTCTTTTCACTTTAATTTGAATTAATAATTTTTCAAAAGTACCCCTCAACTATTAGCTTACTGTTAGTCTAATGTTAAGGAAATATTAAGCCCTAAAATCTTTATCCACATTTTTGGGTTTTAAACGTAATTGAACATTGCTAGCCTAATACAAGAATTATTTGTAGATTTAATAAGTAAAGAATCGGAAACCCTAATATTATTCATATGAAATCTAAATCGAAACCTGAGGCAAACACTAAGGAACTTGAGTTAAAAAATCATCTCTTATTGAAATTCAGTCGAATTTTAAAGGGTTTAGGATTTGGTAACCAATTGTTCGAAAAGAAATTAGAGAAGTCAACAGAAAAACTGGCAAAATCTATCTTGAAAAAGAAAGGAAAAGAAGAAAAAGCAAGCAAAGTTTCCCCAAAACCAATGCTAATCAAACCCGCAAAATTGAAGAGAACTAACACAAAACCATTGGTAAATAAAAAACCGGCAAGCAAGGCTGTTAATTCTTCTCAGACTACTCAGCCGACTGTTGAGAAAAAGGCCGAGATCCAAACCAAAAAGGAAACGGCTTCAAAGACGACAAAAAATAAGTAACACAAAGTTGATGTTATATTAACATTACTATAGTTAGTATTGCTGAACAAGGCTATCAAAAATGGCCTGTGACTACTATGCCTGAAAAAAAAATCCCCCTCCTAAACAGGGAAATCAGTTGGTTGTATTTTAACGAGCGGGTATTGCAAGAAGCAGCAAATCCAAGCGTCCCTTTGATCGAAAGACTTCGATTTTTGGCTATTTTTTCATCGAATCTTGATGAATTTTACCGGGTGCGGGTAGCCACATTGAATCGTTTGGTACACAATAATGATAAATTCAAAAATCTGCTCGGGTACAATCCTAAAAAATTACTAGCACAGATAAAACGAATTGTAGTCAAACAAGAAAAACGGTTTAATTTCCTCTTCAACAACCAAATTGTAAAACAGCTCGCCGAGCGCAAGATTTTTATTCTCACCGAACATCAGTTGAACGTTTCGAGGGGAGAATACGTGAAAAGATTTTTTAAAGAACACGTTCTTTCAACACTGGTACCAATTATCCTTTCCAAGGATCAACATTTTCCTGAACTAAAGGACCGTGCTGAATATTTTTTTATCAAGCTGACAAAAAAAGGCAAAAAAGCGCAACATCGATACGCCATAATGGAACTTCCGGCAAGCCTGAAGCGTTTTTTGGTACTACCGCAAACAAACAATCTTCAGTTTGTTATTCTTATCGATGATATCATCCGTTATTGTTTAGATGATATATTCTTCACACTGGAGTATGAACATATTGAAGCATTTTCGATACAGATTACCAGAGATGCAGAGTTGGATCTTTTTCATGATGTAAGTGAGAAATTTATTGATACTTTGACAAAAAGCTTGCAAAAACGACGCAAAGGAAAGCCAATGCGCTTGCTTTATGACCGTGAAATGCCTGAGGAAATGCTGAATCATTTAGTGTCTTGCCTCGATTTAGCAAGTGAAAGTCTCATCCCGGGTAACCGCTATCATAATTTCAAAGATTTTTTCAGCTTCCCAAATATCGGTGGACCGGAGCTTGAATATGATAAAATGCCACAACTGAGCGTAAAGGGACTTGATTTAAACAAAAGTCTCTTCAGTCAAATAGCGTTAAAAGATCATATTGTCCATTTCCCCTATCAGTCATTCGATTACACTATACACTTTTTAAGAGAAGCTGCCATAGATCCAAAAGTGAATGAGATAGAAATCACGCTTTATCGGTTGGCTGAGAACTCAAATATCATTAATGCTCTGATTAATGCTGCTAAAAACGGCAAAAAGGTACATTGTTTTCTGGAACTCAAAGCACGATTTGATGAACAGAACAATATTTATTGGACTAATAAACTAGAAGATGGTGGAGTAAAGGTAGATTATGGAATCTGGGATTATAAAGTGCATTCCAAAATTTGTCTAATCACCCGAATAGAAAAACGAAAAAAAGTGCTGTATGCAAACCTTTCTACAGGAAATTTCAATGAAAAAACAGCTAAATTATATGGCGATCACAGTTTATTTACCTGCAATCAGCTAATCAATAAAGAACTTTCCCGAGTGTTGAGGGGCTTGCATAAAAAGACTTTTTATAAAGACTACCAATATTTGATCGTTTCTCCGCTGGAAAGCAGGAAAAAACTAATCAAACTAATTGAGCAAGAAATTGAACAGGCCAAGAAGAAAAAACCTGCTTATATCATCATGAAAATGAACAGCCTCACAGATGAGCTCATGATCAGTAAACTGTATGAGGCAAGCAATGCTGGCGTAAAAATAGAACTCATTGTTCGCGGAATGTGTTCATTGTTGCCCGGCTTAAAGGGTTATAGCGAAAATATTAGAGTAATCAGCATCATAGATCGTTTTCTGGAACATGCAAGGATATACATCTTCTGTAACAAAGGTCAGGAGAAAATTTATTTGAGTTCGGCAGACATGATGAGTAGAAATCTGGATAATCGATTAGAGGTAGGTTTTCCTATCTTTGACCAAGATATTAAGAATGAATTGAGAGATATCATTGATATCCAATTAAGAGATAACACGAAAGCTAGACCCTTCAATTCGCTAGGAAATACACCGGCACTTAAACCGAAGA
>CAZNNX010000145.1:3754-6802 GCA_964574485.1 uncultured Saprospiraceae bacterium
AGATTCATAATACTTTCCGTTCACAATACGATATTTACAACTACTTAAAAGAGAAGCAGTGAGATACGCAGCAATAGATGTAGGTTCAAATGCAGTCAGGTTATTGATTGCGGATGTGCTGAACAGTAATGGACGCCTTAGCTTCAAGAAAAACACCTTGTTGAGAGTACCGCTTAGATTAGGTGATGATGCTTTTATTCATCAAGCTATTTCATCAGAAAAAGCAGATGAGCTGCAAAAGACCATGTTTTCTTTTGCATTGCTTCTTGATGTATACCAAGTAGATGATTACATGGCTTGTGCTACTTCGGCCCTGAGAGAAGCTAAAAACGGACCCGAATTGGTTAAAAAAATTAAGAAGACATCTAATATCGAACTCAACATAGTAGAAGGACAGACCGAGGCCAACATCATTTACTCGAGTCATATTGAACGATTACTTGACCCAAAAAAGAATTACTTGTACATTGACGTGGGTGGTGGAAGTACCGAAATTTCTGTTTTTGTTTCTGGTGAATGTATTGCCTCCCGCTCTTTTGACATCGGCACCATCCGGATTTTGGACAAAAAAGTTACCCTTGAAACCTGGGATGAGCTCAGATTATGGCTTAAATCTCATACAAAAAATCTCAAAGAGCTTTCTGCTATTGGCACCGGGGGAAACATCAACAAACTTTATCGTTTGGCCAAATTAAAAGATGGTGAACCTATTTCGACAAAAAAATTGAACGATTTACATACTTATCTTTCTTCATTTACATTAGACCAACGAGTGAACGAATTAGGATTGCGTCCCGATCGGGCAGATGTGATTATACCAGCATGTGAAATTTTTACTAATCTGCTGAAATGGGCAAGAATTAAACAGACATATGTTCCAAGTGTGGGTATGGTGGATGGGATAATCCAACTCCTGATAGAGAAGAATCTGAGATAGGCTCAGCATACGATGCATAACCGAATTTATGTACTAAATTAGCAATAATCTGCCCGGTTTCGTCTGGAAAATAAGGCTTTAGAATATAATTAGAACCGATCCAAGCTCTAAGTTTTTTCACAAAATTTTGATCGAGCTCGTATATTACCTCTACACCCATTCTGCGGGCAGCCTCCGCGTTACACAATTGTTCATATTGATTTTTCATAGGAACCATTGCTAATTTTTTTCCCAGGAAAAGTGCCTCAGAAGGGCCTTCAAATCCTCCTCCGGTGAGTAAAGCATGTGCCTTGGATAAACTTTTATTAAATTTTTCATGATGAACCGGGTAAACCGAAATATTGGCGTCCTGGTAAGCCTGTTTACAATGTTTTGAAAACACTTCCCAACGCAGGTCTTTGATTTGTTTGAAAAATTTTAACAAAAATTGATCTTGATAGGCCGGAAGGTATACCGTGATATGCCCCAGATCCATAGGCTCCAGTTTTCTGATCTCAGAACGGATAACTGGTGTATGGATAAACTCATCGTAGGCTTTAAAATGGAATCCTACCTGATGTGTACTTGGTGCATAATGCTTAAGTATTTTACTTTGCCAGCCCCAGCTGTCTGCTACTACTGGTGTGTTTGAGGATAAAAAAGCCGCCTGGTGGCTTAGCGAAACACAAGGAATCCCTTTAAGCTTACATGCCCAAGCCGTGACAGGCTCAAAATCGTTGATAATTAAATCATATGCTCCAACTGGAAAATTCTTGATGTCATCCAATAAGCGGCGGGTATTCATCGTTTGGAGTGTCCGCAAGTAATCTACTCCCCCTCTCTGACCAAAAATAAACCCAAACCCTTGTAATTTGTATTTAACAGGGGTATCTAAGTGTACATCTGCTTGAGTACCACTAATTAGTATTTCTACTTTTCCGTGCTCTTTTAAATGAGGCAATATTTCTCGGGCTCGGCTTACATGGCCATTCCCTGTGCCTTGGATTGCATATAATATATTCATATTACAGGTTTAAACCAATTGTTCTTTCATTTCAGAAAGCAGTGAATTGATATTTAATTTTGCTTTCAAATCATCCTTATCCAATGGATCTTCCATTGTAAAATTGTTGAAATCCTTCGCCTGGTATCGGTAAATTGACCACTCACCTGATGTATATTCCAAAGCAGTTAAATTTTCTACCCAATCGCCAGAATTCAGATAAGCAACTCGACCTTGCTCTGTTTCTATATAACGTATTTCTGGTTGATGGATATGGCCACAAATTACGTAGTGATATCCTTTATCGATGGCTAATTCTGCCGCTGTATGTTCAAAGCTATTGATGAATTTTACCGCATCCTTAAATTTGGCTTTGATCTTTTTGGAGAAGCTCATCTTTTCACGATTCATTTTGACAAGACACCAGTTTACGACGCTGTTTAATAAAATTAGTGTGTCATAACCTATTGCACCCATTTTCGCAAGCCACTTAGAATACTGCATCGTTACATCAAATACATCACCGTGAAAAACCCAAGCCTTCTCTCCATTAATGTCAAGAACTATCTTATTACAAATCTTCAGAGAGCCCATTTCGAAATCATCAAATTTTCTAAGCATTTCGTCATGATTGCCGGTTAAATAATACACCGGAATTCCTGAACCTGCCAGTTTCAAAATTTTCCTGATTACTTTCATGTGGGTTTCAGGCCAATAAGATTTTTTAAATTGCCAGATATCTACAATGTCTCCGTTTAGAATAAGCATCTTGGGATTTATGCTTTTCAGGTAATTTAGCAATTCGGCAGCATGACATCCATAAGTTCCCAGATGTACATCTGAAATTACCACAATGTCAACATCTCTTTTATTCATTTGATTCAAAAAAATGGATGAAACAATCACTTGATCAAATGAAGTAACATGATATGAACAAATTGTTAAAATGATATTAAACTTTACGCTTAAATAAACTTAATTTAATAATTGAGTTAAATTCAGCTAAAATTTGGTGTTATATGAGAGCGAAATTTACTTCCATTTTTGTTTTTATGGCTTTGATACTCTCAAAGCTCCCTGCACAACAAAGAAACTTCGACTTTCAAGGCCATCGCGGATGCCGGGGTTT
>CAZNNX010000146.1:0-6800 GCA_964574485.1 uncultured Saprospiraceae bacterium
TCTATTTCGTGAGGTAAAACTTCTGAATGTGCAGGGATAAGAAGTACGTCGTCAAAGGTGAGAGCTGTTTTGAGCAACTTTTTCATATGGTTGTTTTGAGTTGAAAGGCTTCTGAAAAAATTGCAAGCAAATGTAAGAAGGATATTTGGATTCTGTCTTAGTCTTCTTAATTTATTATGTTAATTTAATGTAAACTTTAGTTGACTTATGTGTGAATTTCCTTTTATTCTAACTACTTTTGCGCTCTGAACAGGAATGCTTTTTTCTTGCCGAAAACATTGATAATCATTAATATCATCATTATCAAGCATTTAAATTTAGAGCTTTTTAACTTATTGCAATGTCGGAAAATAAAAATAGTGGCTTTGATATTGATTTAGGAAATCTTTGTTCCAAAGATGCCTTTGAATGGGCTAAAACAACCTTCAAAAACAGAGAGAACAAAGCGGGGTCTATTGCCCTGAAAGTAGATGGTGTTTTTTCCAATATGCTGATGTTTGGCAACCAAAGAATTGGGATTGGCTCAGATGGCATTGGAACTAAAATAGAACTAGCCGAAAGAACAGGTATCTACGATACTTTGGGGTATGATTTGGTGGCAATGGTTGCTGATGATTTAGCTACAGCAGGTTTCGAGCCCACCAGTATTTCCAATATTATTGATGTGGATGTATTGGATCGCGCCATTATAAATGATCTTATGCGTGGCTTGGCAGATGCTTGTCATAGTTCTGGAATCAGCATAACAGGGGGTGAAATTGCGGAGTTAGGACCAAGAATCAATGGTTATGGAACTCGAATGCATTTTAATTGGTGCTCTACTGCAATAGGTGTCTTGCCTGAAAATATGGAAAAACCCATAGATGGTTCCGAGGTAAAAGCTGGCATGGCTGTGGTTGCTCTCAGATCACGTGGATTTAGAAGCAATGGATTTTCATTATTGAGAAAAATTATGCATCAAGCTCTGGGTGAAAATTGGCATAATGAATCATACAATGAAGATCAAACTTGGGGACAGGCTTTGCTGACTCCCTCCCTCATTTATTGTAAGTTAATCAATTCAATTATCGTTTCCGGAATCATCCCTAAAGGGGCTGCTCATATTACAGGGGGAGGTATAGCTGATAATTTTCGCAGGGTATTGAAAACAAGTTCATGCGGAGCTGTTTTAGATCAGTTATTTGAACCTTTGGAGTTGATGAAAAGAGTGATGGAGCTGGGAAAGGTTTCGGAAGAAGATGCATATCAATATTGGAATATGGGCAACGGTATGTTGCTTGTAGTGGAGGAATCTGAGGTAGAACCTTTTGTTCAAATTGCTGCAGATGCAGGATTTTTGGCTCAAAAAGCTGGGAGAATTACCAGTTCTTCTGAAATTATCATCCAAACAAAAAGCAAAGAATTAATATATAGCTATTAAGCGAATCTGCAGGGATTCAATTTAAAATCAAATATGGGATCATTTCAAACCATTCAACGGTTCTTCAAAGAACATATTCGCGATTCTAAGGCAGAACAGGTGCGTTCCAAGGCGGCGCAGCAATTAGGAATTCAGACCGGTAAGGTAAAAACTGCCCAATTGTTTTCAATCAATTACCCTGTTCCCACAGAAGAGTTAATATCATTTGCAGAAGGTTGTATCAGAGATAAAATTACAGATGATGTGCTCGTAAATCAAGCCTATCAGCCAACAAATTATCAAACAGCTATTGCCGTAGCTCAACTACCAGGGGTTACAGACGATGAAGGCATTTCTGCCCAAATGGCTTTGGCGGATTTTTTTAATCTGAATTTGGAAGTAAACACCCAGCATATTTTTTCTCAACAAATTTATTTTATCGAAAATAAATTGAATGAGCTTCAATTGAAAACTTTGGCATACCGTATTCTTGGAAATCCATTGATCAACCATTTTCAATTTGTAGCTTATGATCTTGCCCAGGCATGTTTTCCCTTTCAATTTTATGTTCCTGAAGTTAAGCTAACTGCTGATCAAACCATACAGACGATAGCATTGAATCATCTTTCTGATGAAGAACTCATACAATTGTCAAAGGAAATGGTACTGGCACTTAATTTGGAAGAAATGCAGGCAATTCGTGCGCATTATCAAGATCCAGAGATTAAAAGAAAAAGGGCTGCAATGGGATTGACAGAGGAACCCACCGATTGTGAATTGGAGGTATTTGCGCAAACATGGTCTGAACATTGCAAGCACAAAGAGTTTAATGCCACAATTCACTATGAAAATAAAGAAACTGGAGCGTATAAAACGATCCGATCCCTTTTTAAAACTTTTATCAAGGGCACTACTGATGTAGTTTCACATAATTTGCTTCAAAAAAAGAACGATTGGTTGGTTAAGGTTTTTTCAGACAATGCAGGTGTCGTTAAAGCAACCCAGGACAAATTATTTGTCTGGAAAGTTGAAACACACAATTCTCCATCGGCTTTAGATCCTTACGGTGGTGCCATCACAGGTATTTTAGGAAACAACAGGGATCCTCTCGGCACAGGAATTGGCGGAGCTCAACTGCTATTTAATACCAATGTGCTGTGTTTTGGACCTCCTCAATACAACAAGCCTTTGCTTACGGGTCAGCTACATCCGAGACAAATTATGGATGGTGTTATTTCTGGAATTGAAGCCGGCGGAAATAAATCAGGAGTTCCCACAGTGAACGGTTCAATCGTTTTTGACGAAAGATTCAGCGGTAAGCCTTTGGTTTATTGTGGCACCGGAGGAATTATGCCTTATTCCTATGATGGTAGAAACAGTTGGGAAAAACCGATAGATGCAGGAGATCTTATCATTATGGCAGGAGGTCGTGTGGGGAAAGATGGTATTCACGGAGCAACCTTTTCCTCTATTGAAATTGATGAGCACGCTCCCATGTCAGCCGTACAGATAGGTAGCCCCATCACACAGAAAAAAGTATATGATTTTATGCTGATTGCCTGTCGTGCCGGACTAATTAAAACAAGCACGGACAATGGAGCTGGTGGATTGTCTTCTTCCATAGGGGAATTGGCTCAGATAACAGGAGGTGCGATAATACATTTGGAAAAAGTTCCTCTAAAATATGCAGGACTAAAACCATGGGAGATTTTTGTGTCGGAATCCCAGGAAAGAATGACACTGGTCGTAGAAGAAAAAAATCAAAAAGCTTTGTTTGATTTGGCAGAAAGCATGGAAGTTGAGTTGAGTGATATTGGATGCTTTACCCAATCAGGCTTTTTGGATATCAGATACAATGAAACTTATGTGGCCTACATTCAAATGCATTTCCTTCATGAAGGTGTTCCACTCAAAACTATGTTGGCAGAGTGGGTAAAACCAGAATGGAAAGAGCCTGTCATTTCAGATACAATTGATCACCAGGAAATTGTAATGCAACTTCTTTCCAGTTTGAATATATGTTCGAGAGAGCATATCATCAGACAATACGATCATGAGGTAAAAGGAAAAACCATCATAAAACCACTAATGGGACCTCAGGGAAAAGCTCCGCAGGATGCTGCCGTTATGCGCTTCTCCTTTGATAGTTTTGAAGGGCTTGCCATTTCAAATGGAATTATCCCCAGATATGGCGATATTGATCCTTACGAAATGTCTGCAGGTGCTTTTGATGAGGCTATACGTCAGATTATTTCTGTGGGAGGGTCCTTACCCAATACAGAAGAGGCCGACGGAATTTTTTGGTCCGTAAATGATAATTTCTGCGTACCTGATTCAGTTTATGATGAAAAAACCAATCCCGATGGTAAATTGAAATTGGCCAAACTGGTACAAATCTGTGAAGCCTTGTATGATATGGCTACATTTTATGATATTCCTTTAACTTCAGGAAAGGATAGTATGAAAAATGATTTTAAGGCCGATGGACAAAAAATTTCAGTGCCGCCTACAATTCTTTATTCCATGACTGCCAAGTTGAATGATGTAAGAAAAACAATTAGTGCAGAATTTAAATCAGCGGGAGATTTAATCTATCAGCTGGGTCATAGCTATGAGGAACTGGGTGCTTCTGAGTTCTATCAGTTGTTCCAGGGAATTGGAAATCAGGTTCCCAAAGTAAGAAAGGAGGAAGCTAAACAGCTCTATTTGAAAGTAATGGAGGCCAATAAAAAAGAATATATCTGTTCTAGTCATGACCTTTCAGATGGTGGTCTTTCAGTTGCTCTGGCTGAATCTGCCTTTGGATCGATGCTGGGAGCAGATATTGACCTGGACGTTTTCCCAGAACATTTGTCTCTTTTAGCCTTGCTTTACGGAGAAAGTCATTCTCGATTCCTGGTCAGTATAAGACCCGAGCATCAAGCTGAATTTGAGACGATTATGGGAGATCAAGCCTATTATTTGGGAAGAGTGTCAACAGATAAGGATCTTATCATCAAACAAAAGGGTAAGACCCTCATTCATGCAAAAACTGACAGCTTATTAAAAGCATGGAGCCAAACATTAACAAATATATAGATCAACTTTTCTTAGAAAGCATATAGTTTTATGGTTAAAGTATTAGTACTCACAGGATTTGGTATCAATTGCGAAGAGGAGACAGCCGCAGCCTATCATTTGGCAGGCGCCCATGCAGATATCATTCATTTCAATCAGGTACTGCTCAAAGGGCATTCTATCCATCATTATGATGTTATTCATTTTCCAGGTGGATTTTCTTTTGGGGATGATTTAGCTTCTGGTAAAGTGATGGCCAATAAAATCCGCTACAAGAAATTACAAAACGGTAAAACCCTTTTGGATGAATTGAAGATTTTTCTAAACCGGGGCAATTTTATCATGGGAATTTGTAATGGCTTTCAGATGTTGGTTCGCTTGGGTCTACTACCCAATACAAATTTATATTTCGAACAACAGGCTACCCTGGCACACAACGATTCAGCGAAATATGAAGATAGATGGATTTATTGTAAGGTAAATCAGCAAAGTGCTTCTCCTTTTTTAAAGGGTATAGATATCATACCTCTTCCTGTGCGCCATGGGGAGGGTAAGCTCATTTTTTCAAATGAAACTTCCTTGCAAATTGTGAAAACAAAGGCCTTGAATTGCTTAACCTATTGCTTGGAAGACGGAACGACAGCTACAGAGTATCCTCATAATCCCAATGGAGCAGAGCTTTCTTGTGCTGGTTTAATAGACCCAACAGGACAAGTTTTTGGATTGATGCCACACCCTGAAGCCTTTCTAAGCTTGTATAATCATCCCAATTGGGGCCAACTGAAAAGAACACAGGCAACACAGGATGAAACTGGCTGGGGCTTACAATTTTTTACCAATATCGTTCAACATATCCAAGCACATAAGTATACAAATTCATGAATCTAATTCCTATAAAAAGAGCATTGCTCAGCGTCTCTGATAAAACAAATCTGATTCCATTGGCGCAGACCCTTGTACAAATGGGTTGTGAAATCATATCAACAGGAGGAACCAGAAAACAACTGGATGAAGCAGGAATCTCCAGTATCGAGATTTCAACCGTAACAGGAAATCCGGAAGCCTTTGGGGGCAGAATGAAAACAATTTCTTTTCATATTGAATCTGCACTTTTGTTTGACAGGGAGAAAGATGCTCAGGAAGCCATGGATCTGGGTATCGCTCCGATTGACCTGGTTGTTTGTAATCTTTACCCGTTCAAAAAAGTATTGGAGCAGGGAGGCAGCTTTGAAGAGTTAATAGAAAATATAGATATTGGTGGCCCTACGATGATCAGAGCCGCTGCAAAAAATTTTAAATACGTAACAGTATTGGTCGACCCTACCGATTATCCCTCCTTCATAGAGGAATCTAAGTCGAATGCTGCCGTATCTCTTCCCTTTCGTCAAAAAATGATGGCGAAAGCCTTTAATCATTGCGCCGATTATGATGCGATGATTGCTGTTGAAATGGATAAGTCTTTGGGACAACATTCAGTCAGATTGGCCTTTGATCAGGGAATGAGCTTAAGATACGGAGAGAATAGTCACCAAAAAGCCTGGTTCTTTAGAGAAAAAAAAGATACAAACAGTCTTTTTGATTTTGAAATTTTACATGGTAAGGAACTTTCCTTCAATAATATCATGGACATCAACAGTGCTTTGGAGGCACTAAAGGGATTGGAAGCTTCTGCCTGTTCGGTAGTAAAACACAATAACCCTTGTGGTTTAGCCTCAGGGGAAAATCAAAAGGATATCATAGCCTATGCCTGGGGAGGTGATACCATTTCTGCCTTTGGCTCCATTATCGCCTTTAATCGACCTTTGGAACTTGAAACTGCCAAGTTTTTTCAATTAGATCATGAGAATAAATCCATGAGAAAATTTATTGAAGTGATCATTGCCCCAGCCTTCAGTCCCGAAGCTTTAACTTATTTACAGCAGCATAAAAATTTGAGAATCATTCGTTTTGATGGACAGCAATTGAATCAACCGCTGGATTACAGATTTTTGAATGGTTCATTACTGATGCAGGATACGGATCAGATTCTCATGCAGGATGCCAAATCTGTTACAAGTCAAAATTTTGATTTGGATGCCCATCAAGACTTGGTTCTTTTTGGTCTGAGTGCCATTCGCGCCATTAAATCAAATTCTATTGTTCTTGTTAGAAGAATCAATAATAATTTGCAGCTCTTAGGGATGGGAGCCGGCCAACCCAATCGTTTGATGGCAACAAAATTAGCAATAGATAAAGCCAAGGAAAATTTAAAAGATTTATCTGAGGAGGAAAGAAAAGAACAACTGTCTGCTGCTGTTATGGTTTCAGACGCCTTCTTCCCTTTCGAAGACAATGTAGAGTTGGC
>CAZNNX010000147.1:0-6689 GCA_964574485.1 uncultured Saprospiraceae bacterium
GTTCTCGATCAAATGCCCTTTCTGCTCTCAGATACAGTAGGTTTTATCAGAAAATTGCCACATCATCTGATTGAAAGTTTTAAATCTACATTAGATGAGGTAAGGGAATCAGATTTGCTCATTCATGTTGTAGATATTTCTCATCCTCAACATGAAGATCAGATGCAGGTTGTTACCAAAACTTTAAAAGAAATCGGCGCTGGCGATATTCCTGTTTTGTACGTCTTTAACAAAATGGATGCATTCAGAAAAAATATCTTTGACCCCTTTCTTACAGAGGAAGAAAAAATTTCCCTGGAAGAAGAATTCATAGATAAAAAGTCAAAGCTGGTGTCATCTGCCTCAGTTTTTGTTTCTGCTATCGAAAGAGAGGCTATTGATATATTTCGTACAAAATTGGTGTCACTAGTAGCAGCCTTATATTTGGAAAGATATCCGCACAAAAAAGATTTTTGGTAAATCACTTTTTGAAGTTCAGGAAAAAAAAGCTACCCATACAGGCAGGAACCAAGACGTTGATAAACCAAAGTAGGAGTGAAGAGGATAGAAATCCCATCTGATAAGCAGTCAATTGGGCTGCGCCCTCAAAATAAATTCCCGTAATCCAAAGACTAAGAGACCCTCTGATAATAAGTCCGCTGGCGGGAAGAACTGGGAAAAAACTTTGACAAAAGAAAAGAATCGAAATAATTATGTAGGCATCTTTTACGGTTAATTCTGGGATCAGAATCAAAAGGAGCAAATAAAATTGAAGGATAAAAACAAGGTTTCTCAATAAGGTGATCATAAATGATTTGAAAAAATCTGAGGCTGTCAGATGATTTATCTGCAATTCCAACAACCATTTATGTAGCCACAATAGACCTGGTTTCCAGTTTTTAGCGCGCCAAATAAATAAACAAAAAAGTAGAGATATCAGGCTCAATAATATAAACACTTCGGGAACCCTGTTTCTTTGAGCCCAGAGGCATGCACTCAGGCAGAGCCATCCTATTAAACTCCACTGGCTAATACTTGATAAAAATAATGCCTCTGCACTTCTCGGTCTTTCTGATTTTTCTACCAAGAATAAGCGACTACTATATTCACCCAAACGATTGGGTAGAAAAAATGAAATACTGAGGCTTTTCCAAATTAATTTCCATTGATTTTTCCACTGATAAAGGGCGGTCCTTTTGGAGTTGATATTCCACCTGCAAATTTCAAGCAACCAGTTGCATGGCATGAGCAAAATACTAATGAGCAGCAGATACCAGTGGGAACGAAGATCAATTGCCAGCCAGTCATTCCAATGTTTATGATGAAAAATGGTTTGAAATTGATGGTAGAACACAAGGGTCATCCCTATAAAAACAAGCAATTGAAGTATCCTTGCGATGCTTTTTTTATTTTTTTGCTGCCATAGATATAGCTTTTCGAACAAGTCCTTTATATTTGATTGACTTGCAAAATAGGGCATATTTAAATAAAAAGAATGAGAAGACTGATCATTAACATTGGATCATTGGTTTTTAGAGAAAAATCTCCTTCCAAACCATTGATTTTGGAAGAACTGAGACAAATTCAAATTTGTAATCATGCCTATCTTCTGATTGAAAATGGTCATATACATAGCTTTGGGCCTATGGCCAGCTGCGACTTTCAATCGGATGAGATAATAGATGCGCAAAACGGTTGGGTTTTACCCGCTTTTTGTGATTCTCATACACATCTTGTTTTTGCTAAAAACAGAGCTAATGAATTTGTCTATCGCTTGCAGGGACTCAGCTATCAGGAAATTGCAGAAAAGGGTGGGGGAATTTTGAATTCAGCTCAAAAGGTAGACAATATGTCTGAGGACGAACTATTTGATGATGCACAAAAAAGGTTACAAGGATTGATTCAGACTGGAACCGGAGCCATTGAAATTAAGTCGGGTTATGGATTGAATACAAATGCAGAGTTGAAGATGCTTCGCGTCATTCGTCGCTTGAAGGATTTAAATTGGCTTCCCATCAAGGCCAGTTTTCTTGGAGCTCATGCAATGCCCAAAAAATTTCTGGCACAAAGGGATTTATATTTACACCAATTGATTCATGAAATGCTACCTCAGATAGCAGATGAAGGTTTGGCAGATTATATGGATGTATTTTGCGAAAAAGGATTTTATACTGTAGAGGAAACAGATCAACTGCTTGAAGCAGCTTCTCGATATGGATTGAAACCCAAAATTCATTGCAACCAATTTCATAGTATGGGTGCGATTGAAGTTGCGATAAAACATCGGGCAGTCTCCGTAGATCATCTGGAGGTACTGAATGAAAATGAAATTGCTCTTTTATCCCATGCGGATACCATCGCCACTCTTTTGCCCAGTGCACCTTTTTTCTTACATGATTCTCATCTTCCGCCCGCAAGAGATATGATTGAAAGAGGTATAGCTGTCGCTCTTGCTTCAGATTATAATCCGGGGACCTCCCCCTCCGGGAATATGTCTTTTGTGTGGTCTTTGGCTTGCATTCAGTTGAGAATGATGCCTGAAGAAGCCTTTCATGCACTAACAATCAATGGCGCTTTTGCACTGGAATGGGCAGATGAATTGGGATCCATCAGTAAAGGGAAAAAAGCATCACTTTATATTACAAAACCGATGGAGTCACTGGCTGAAATTCCTTATTATTTTGGGGAAAGCCGCATTAGGCAAACCATCATTGGAGAAAAAATATTTTAATCCAAGGCAGAGAAACCAGAAAATATCATATCCAGTTTTCTCATTTCAAATCTTTTCTTTTTCCCCGGGGCATAAACAAAAGCATCCAGGAAGATAATTTGATCTTTTTCAAGAATCATATAACTGGCAAAGGGTCCACCCATGAAGTCTTTTTCCATTTTCCACAAGCCCCTGCATTGTAAACCTTTTCTTCCTAAAACGATTATTTCCTCAAAAAATAAGGGTAAATTTTCTTTGTCAACAGTCATATAGGAACCCTCAGCCCAAGAGGAGAAGTATTTTTTACTTAGTTGATTTCTGATTTTAATCAGCGTATCAGGATGAATTGAAAGATAATTGCCCTTTAATACATGCATTAAAATATTTGAGCTGGCCTTATCTGTATCGTCAAATATCCAAACTGTACTACTGTCTTTATATGCAATTTCAAAATTTTTGGGAATGGAAATTTGAAAGCGCAGGCTGTCTTTAATGTATTTTTCTATGTTTTGGTTTTTCCCTTCAGCAAAAACCTGCTTGTTGAGCTTTACTGCATCGTGGGTATTGATTTTTTTTATGATTTGGTCATAGTCTCTTCGAATACTTTCAATGAGAAGTTGTCTGTTGGGAGCAAACCAATAAATCACAAGTTGACCGGCAGCCCATCTGTCATAACTTAGGGCAAGTCTGTATTTGTCATCTTGAATAGCCCTTTTTCCATTTTGTTTTCCTATAGCTTTTAAAGTCATTTGTGTGGCAGTATTGGCAGTGTCAGATAGATCTGCCATAATAATGATGGTTCTGTGCGTTCGATGTACTTTGTTGAATTTTTCTGAAGAAATAAATCGTATGTCAAAAAGGGGTTCGGGTTGAGGGGTGACAGGGTACAGGGCCTCAAAATATTTTTTGAATGTATCACCTACGGCAGTTTTCCAAATATATTCATCACTGATAAAAAATATCCCGTCTACCTCACCATAGGCCGTGGGCGTAAGTTCCATTCTTCGCCTTTGCTCATCAGTGCAAGAAAGAAAGCCGAAAAGAAAAAGAACCGAGAAAATGAATATGATAGGGCGCATAAAATTGATTGATATGATAAATCAAAAATAAGGATATTGTTTGAATTCTATAAGCAGAGTTCATCAACTTAGATGCGATTTGTATGAATTAGGATGTTTAATATGAATTTTTTTGACATAAAAAAATATTATCTTCGTAATGTTAATATGAATGTTCACAAAAAACTACTGGTTTATGTTGTTAAAAGGTAAAAAAGGAATTATTTCAGGCGCATTAAACGACCAATCTATCGCTTGGAAAGTAGCAGAATTCTGCAAGGCGGAAGGGGCGGAAATAGTGTTAACAAATGCTCCAATTTCCATGCGTTTGGGAACGATTAAGGAATTGTCGCAAAAACTAGGTGCTGAGGTAATTCCGGCCGATGCAACAAAGGTGGAAGACTTAGACAATTTGGTAAGTAAAAGTCAGGAAATTCTGGGTTCGAAGCTCGACTTCGTCCTTCACTCTATAGGTATGTCTGTGAATATCAGAAAAGGTAAATCTTACACTGACCTCAATTACGACTGGATGCAACAGAGTTTTGATATTTCAGCCCTTTCGTTTCATAAATTAATGCAAAGCCTTTGGAAAGCTGATGCCATGAATGAATGGGGATCCATTGTGGCGCTATCTTATATTGGAGCTCAGAGAGTATTTCCTCATTACAGTGAGATGTCTGAAGCAAAAGCACTTTTGGAATCTTTTGCCAGAAGTTTTGGGTATCATTTTGGAATGAGAAATAAGGTAAGAGTAAATACAATTTCTCAATCCCCTACACCAACAACTGCAGGTTCAGGCATTAAGGGTTTTGATGATTTTCTAAACTATGCCGCTAAAATGTCTCCCTTGGGTAATGCCCCGGCAGAAGATTGTGCCAGATATTGTGTCTCTTTATTTTCAGATTACACTAAATATGTCACCTTACAGAATTTATATCATGACGGTGGATTTTCCAATATGGGTATGAGTGGACTGATGATGGAAGTTGGTGATTAAGAACTAAGGATAAAATGGAAGGAGCTGAATTTTAGCTCCTTTTTTTTATCTGCTTTGATCCATTTGACTGGCAATCATTTCAGCCAGAGTAATGAGTCGCTGGATGCGATGCAGGTCTTCTTTACTTACCATCAATCCTGATTCCTCATATTGAATTTCACCTTTGTGAATACGAAGTTGCCCCAGGAAGAATCGCTCTATTCTTGTCATCTCGGATCTAATCTCAGCATTGAGTAAATGTTGAACAAAGGTAGCATGATCGGCATGTACCAAATATTTTTCATCAAATGCAGAATCCTGAAAATCGATGTCATGTTTTCCAAATTGTTTCTGTAAGGTTGAATACAAACCTTCTTTACAAATGTGGATATTATCGTCCTGTTCCATTGGTACAGCCAAGGAAAATCTGGTTGTAAATGATTCAGCAGCATTTATTTTTTTGGTAAAACATTGAAAGTTGAAACTTCTGTTATTGAGAGAACCTGTTATTTCGACCTCATGAAAACTGTCATTTTTGCTCTGGGAAATCTTGGGTTCAGGTAGGGACAGATTTTTTGATAAGGTTCTTACCTGTTCGTTGATTTGAGAAATGGTACCACCACTCATTTTTCCACCTGCATAATAAACTGTTGCAACTAGTGCAAGGCTGGCGAGTATGGTTAGGATGATTGTAATGGTCATTGTATTTGGATTTAAATTAATTTCGGGTGACAAACAAAATATTTGATTACTTCTTGTGGCTTTAAATTATTTTCGCTCCATTCGGAAAGAGGTTTGATTTCCTGGTTGGGAAGTTTAATCATGATTTCTTTTTCTCCGTGGGTATAGGTTTTATTTCCTTCTTTTCCTTCAATTAATAAATAATGTAAATCAGTAGCTTCTATTTGAAATTTTTGCAAGATTTGATGCTCCAGCTTTTCTTTCTCGGCAGAACTCATAGGCTCTGGTAAAAATTTTACCTTAAATAATCTTCTCTCGATCAATGATTTTCCCAGAAAAGATAAGATTGAATCTTCTGATTGTGCGAAAACTTTTAGAGCAGAAAGTATATCTATATCATCAATTTGAGAGAAATGTTTTAAAATTTCCGAAGTGTTTTCCTGCAGATCTGAAGCTGTCCAGTTTTTCTTCAAGAAAAAAAATAAACCGGGAGCTATCTGAATTTGGTGACCATTTTGAATCAGTTGTCTGGCTCTCTGGATCGCTTTTATGGTCATTTCTCCAGCACAGACAACGGTTTTGTGTAAGTAAACCTGCCAATACATGAGCCTTCTGGAAATCAAAAAACTTTCAATAGAGTAGATGCCTTTGTATTCCAGAACCAATTGACCTTCATGAACATTCAACATTTTTATAATACGGTCATATCCAATTACTCCCTCCAGAACACCCGTAAAAAAACTATCCCTGGTCAGATAGTCCATGCGATCCATGTCAAGTTGACCAGAGATCAATTGATGTAAAAATTTTTTATGGTATTCGTTTTTGAAAATTTGAATGGCCAGACTTAGTTTTCCTTCAAAAATATGGTTGAGACTTTCCATAAAACTCAGGGAGATATCCTCGTGGTCTATTTGAACCAGATTGCCTTCCAAACAATGAGAGAAAGGTCCGTGACCTATATCATGCAGAAGAATAGCGATGCACAAACCCTCAGATTCTTCCTTGGTGATTTGTACTCCTTTGTGTTGTAAGCTTCGAATGGCTTTTTGTGTTAGATGCATAGCTCCGATCGCATGAGCAAATCGGGTATGGGTAGCACCCGGATATACCAGTTGCGTAAAACCCAGTTGATTTATTCTTCTCAACCTTTGATAAAAAGGATGCTCGATCAATTGATAAATTATTCCATATGGAATTTCGATTATCCCATAAATTGGATCATTGAATATTTTTGTCCCAAGTCTCATGTAGCTGTCATTGCATGGCAAAGATAAGAAATAAA
>CAZNNX010000148.1:0-6648 GCA_964574485.1 uncultured Saprospiraceae bacterium
GCATATCCTGTGGCTGTAGTTTTCTATCTCTTGCCAACTCAGCTAAATTTTTAATTTCATTCGCAACCTGGGATAAAGACTTAATATCTGCGTTTCGAACTACAGGTACAACCAATCCTTCTTCCATAGCAACGGCTACGGCAATATTGATTGATTTATTGTAACGAATTCTGTCTCCCATCCATGAGGCGTTGATAATACCATGTTTTTGTAAAGCTTTAGCAGAAGCCTTTACCACAAAATCATTAAATGAAATAGGAGTGTCGCTAATTCTTTTGATGTATTTTCTTGTCTCAATTAATTTATCCATGCAAATTTCCATGGTTAGATAAAAATGAGGGGCAGAAAACTTACTGTCTGCTAATCTTCTGGCAATCGTCTTACGCATTTGGCTAAGCGGTTGATCCTCATAGTCATCTGTAGAAATTGCATTAGATGTTGGAGATTGAACCGTTTTTTGTCCTGCCAGAAATGCTTCCACATCTTTTTTTACAATGCGTCCTTCGTCTCCTGATCCATTCAGGTGTTGCAGGTCAATTCCCTCTTCTTTTGCCATTGCTTTGGCTAAAGGAGATATTTTAAGGCGATGTTCATCTGTATTTTCTAGTGTTACTGATGTTGTTACAGGCGTGTTTACAACTGATGATGTGGTTTTGGATTCGGTTGTTGGTATTTCCTTTTGTTCAGTTTGTCCTGCCAAAATAGCATTTACATCTTCTCCAGTTTTACCAATAATGGCTATGATTTGATTCACAGGAACGGATGAACCCGCTTCAATTCCAATATACAATAATTGACCATCATATGGACTTTGGAATTCCATCACTGCTTTATCTGTTTCTATTTCAGCGAGTAAGTCTCCTGATTTTACTTTATCTCCCACTGCTTTGTGCCAAGCTACTAAATTACCTTCAGTCATTGTGTCACTCAGTGCAGGCATTCTAACTATTTCCGCCATAGGTATTTACTGTTTTATTTTATTAAAATTTTGTCCAAATATAATAAGGATTTATATAAACTTTACTATTTGTATGGAATAGCTTACTTATTTGATTCAATCTGTAATTTGTATTCTTTGAAAGCTCTGTAAATGGCAGAGGCTAAAATATTTTGCCCTTCCTCGCTTTTCATGTAGATTTCTTCCTCGGGATTACTTAAAAAACCAAGTTCAACTAAAACACTGGGCATGGCTGTAGCTTTTAGAACGACAAAACCTGCTTGTTTGACGCCACGGCTCGCTCTGTTTGCCTTGTTTTTAAACTGAGACTCTATTTTTTCTGCAAATAAAATGGAGCGATCAATGTAGACGTTTTGAAACATGGACAAAATAATATGAGATTCTGGCGCATTTGGGTCAAATCCACCATATTTGGTTTTGTAATTGTCTTCCAGCAATACCACTTCATTTTCGCGTTTAGCTACTTCCAGATTTTCTTCAGCGGTATGCAAACCCATTACAAAGGTTTCGGTACCCTTGATATAAGTTTTTTTGCCGGGAACAGAGTTGCAATGTATGGAAATGAATAAATCCGCCTGGTTTTTGTTGGCAATTTCCGCTCTTTCAAACAAAGGAATAAATACATCGGTTTTTCTTGTGTAAATAACTTTTACATCGGGTAAATTCTGCTCAATATATTGCCCTAATTTTAAAGCTACAGAGAGTGCAATATCTTTTTCCTTATATAATTTTCCTTTCGCGCCGCTGTCTTTTCCTCCGTGACCTGCATCAATTACCACTTTACTCACTTTTTTGGGGGGATAAATATATGTCTCAGCCCCATGAAGTCCATAAAAATGAGAGAAGCATAAAAGTGTAAAAAGCAAGTTCATAAAGTGCGAAATATTTACCTAAAGATATAAAATTTCGTTAATGAAATAAAGTCTGTATAGAAAGAGGCTTCAAAAATTTAGAAAGCAAAACTAATTCTTGATATTTGCCCCGCATTTATGATGAATTTGATAACCATTTTTATTAATCTATTTGAGTCGAACAGGAGAGATCTTTCTATTGTTCTTGTTTTTCTTTTGTTTCTTGGTTCCTGTCATTTTCCTCAAAACAGCAGGGAGGCTAGAAAATTTTATGCGCAAAAAGCATTATCAGATGGAAAAAAACTGTCAAAAAAATCTAAAGTAATTCCTTCTGATACAGTGAAAAATCAACCTTTGTCTGTAGAAGATACAATTGAAACCGCTCAAAGCGACAAGGATCCTATGACCCTGTCTGATACAGTTATTGTTTTCAATGAAAATCCACCTCCAGGAAATAATCAGGTCGTCGAGGAAAAATATGTTTTGGACAGTTTCCCCTCTCCGGCCAAAGAAATAGTTTTATCGCCAGATTCACTCAGTAGTCAACTTAATTATGATGCTGTTGATACTATGATTTATGATTTAACCCAAAGAAAAATATATTTATACGGTTCAGCACATGTGACATATGAAAGTTACAAACTGGAGGCAGGATATATAGAATTGGATTTCAATACCTTTATAGCGCGGGCACAATGCATTCCTGATAGTTTGGGGAATCCATCTCAATTCCCATTATTCAATGATGGAAATCAAGAGTTTGAATCCTCAAAAATGGAATACAATTTTAAGTCAAAAAAAGGAAAGGTGTATGAGGCAATAACCCGCCAAGGGGATGGCTATTTTTTATCAGATGCCACCAAATTTATTAGCAAAGATCCAAAAGATAGTACCGCCCAGCAAGATGTAGTTTACTCCGGAGGAAGCTTGTATACTACCTGCAACCACAAACATCCCCATTTTGGTATTCGTACGGCTAAAGCTAAGGTGATCCCAAATAAATTGATTGTAATTGGTCCTTCCTACCTGGAAATAATGGGTAGCCCAACACCTTTGGTTTTACCCTTTGGTTTTTTCCCCATATCCCAAACACGTCGATCTGGCTTGATTTTAAGTACGAATATTGATTTTTCACCTGTATGGGGCTTAGGTATTCGTGGAATTGGTTATTACTGGGCAATCAATGAAAATATAGATTTATCTGTAACAGGGGATGTATATAGTAGAGGAACATTTCGAGTCAATGCAGTTTCAAATTACAATAAATTGTATAAGGCGAATGGTACAATTTCTCTTGGTTTTGCTCTTACACAAAACGATATTCCGGGCTCTCCCGATTACAGCCGGGCAACAGATTTTAATATAAGTTGGAATCATAGCCAGTCCCAGAAGGCACACCCCAGTCAGACCTTTAGCGCCAGTGTTAATTTTGGAACCTCAAACTATTAAAGAAATACAACAACAGTTGCCAATAATGCGCTACAGTCTACCTTACAATCCAATATTTCATTTACAAAAAGGTTTTTAGGCAGCCCTTTTTCTTTGGCTATTGGTCTGTCGCATTCACAGAATACCAGCAACAGGTTGATGACCATAACCCTACCTAAAACCACACTCACTATGAATCAGATTTTTCCGCTCAAAAGGAAAAAAGCAGTGGGGCAAGAACGTTGGTATGAAAGAATTGGTTTGAGTTATTCAGTTACGGCCAACAACACATTTCAGGTCATAGACTCTTTACTCTTTACGGCTGATGGATTAGCCAATGCAATGAAAGAAGCTAAATACAGTATTGTGCATAGTCCGAATCTCAACTTGTCTTTTAAGGTTTTAAAGCATATAAACATCCAGCCTTCAATTAGCTACAGGGAAAGTTGGTATTTTTATTCCAATGAGCAAAATTTCAATAATAACCTCATTGTCAACCTTGATACCACTTTTGATGGAAATAATAATATTGTAGCGATCAATTCTGATACATTGTTTGGACAAATAGAAAAGCAAAGGGATTATGGCTTTTCAGCTGTTCGTGACTTTAGTGTAGGAGTAACGATGAACACCCAAATGTATGCCACGGGCACCTTCAATATATTGGGTTTACATAAAATCAGAGCAGTGATTCGTCCGAATGTGGGAATGAGTTGGAGACCCGATTTTAGTGACCCATTCTGGGGTTATTATGGAAAAGTACAAACAGATGTAAGATATCCGGAACGCTTTAATACCTTTAGTAGATTCGATGTCGTGCCGGCACCTGGAGAGCAGTCCTTACTTAACTATAGTCTGAATATGAGGTTGGAAGGGAAGATAAAAAAGTCAAAAGCAGATAGTTCCAATGCTGTGTCTTACAAAAATGTTATTTTGCTGAATAATCTAAACTTGAGTAGTAGCTATAATTTGGCTGCCGATTCTTTTCAAATGTCGCCAATAAGCATAAACGCAAACACCAGTTTTTTTAAGTTTATCAATGCAACTCTCAGCATGACCCTCGATCCTTATAGTGCCGACCCCGCAACGAATAGAAGGATCAATGTTTATGAATGGAATAACTCCCAACAATTATTTCGCTTAACATCAACGGCGCTTAATTTATCGGCTGGTTTCAATGGACAAACAGTTCGTTCATGGTTTCAAAAAGAAAAACAAGTGGGTACAGAATCACAGAAGAAGCAAAATCTAGGATTTGAGTTCTTACAGGCCTGTAATATCAGCTATAACCTTAGACTGAACCGCCAATATGTTGAGGGAAAGGATAGTCTTATTTTTGCTGCCAACGAAATTGCCATCAATGGTTCCATTAATTTGTCTAAAGGGTGGAATATTACGATTTCCAGAATTGGATATGACTTTACCAAAAAAAGAATAACATATCCAGATTTTACCTTTTCTAGAAATCTTCATTGTTGGGAAATGGGATTGAGCTGGCAGCCAGAACCTAAGACATGGAACTTTTTTCTACGTGTCAGACCCGGTTCTCTCGGATTCATCAACCTTCCTTTCAGAAAAACACAGTTTGATCCCTTCTAAAAAAAACCGTCACAGTTTCGTGACGGTCTTTTTTTATGTGTGTATTGATGATTGGAAACAAAAATTCTAAGGCATTAAAAAATTAAGCGTCCATTGTCTGAATCTGAATGTTGCGCTTGCGTCACAATCGCCATTGCCAAAATCCAAGGTTCTTGGATCACCGTTGGCGGGTGAAATTTCAATTGTTCCAGATTTAATCCATCTACATGCCAAAGCCTTTTCCAAACGATAGGTTATGTTGGCAGTATAAGCATTTCCATTGCGATTTACTCCGTTTGCAGATCCTGTAATATGGTAAACATCATCATAAATTCCGTTAATGCCATTATTCACAAAATCGGTAGACATCCCAGCAACCCATTCATAGGTCGTACTGGCATTCCATTGAATACTTTGACCCGCAGTATCTGTAACCGTACCGTTGGTGGTTGTTACTGTGTAACTTAAGTTTCCATTGTTGTTAACACCATTGTTGTGAATCGTAGTAGTGCCATTGACCGCATATCCGTTCACTTTGTAATTGTCTGTGGTAACAGTAATTTCAGAATTGGGAGTTCTCCATCTGCCTGTAAAAGTTGCAATAATTTTACCAGATCTTGTTCTCAGGTCCTGACCTGTGCAACCAGTTCCAAAGTCTATCGTCAGGGTATTGGGAAAATTTCCTAGCGTATCTGAAAGTGTTGCTACTGCACAGGTTTTTAATTTTCCATCAGATTGAGCCATTCCATCCACTTGCTTGTAAACATCTTGTAACATTTCAGTGGCAATTGCATTGTCTTGTTCGAAAGTCCAATCTGAATTATCTTTTTTACATGACTGAAATAGCACAAGTACAGCGAATAATGATAAGAGTGAGATCTTTTTCATAGGTATAGATTTAAATTGTTATGTTGTTCTTTGTATTAAGACGAAAATTAATAAATAAAGGTTTAATAATTACTGGTTTATTTTTACCAATGGACAATAATTTTACCCATGGATTTGCGATTCCCCAGATAATCATGAGCTTCAATCAATTGATCGCTTTTAAATTCACCTCCAATATGGGGAGTTAATTTTCCTGCCTGAATTTCTTTCGCGACAGCATCCATGCACCGATTCAAAGTATCAGGACGATCATCAGCAATGCGTAGCATGTTTACACCCACAATTCCCTGAGATTTTAACAGGAGTGGAATAGGAGAGAATATGCCAAATCCGAAGGCTAAGGGCAAATCGTTTAATATCCCTTTGGATTTACCGGCTCGGCTCGCAACTCCATAACAGATCATTCTTCCTCCGGATCCAAGTAATCTCATACCTTTTTGAACTGCTTTTCCACCCAAACTATCAAATATTACATCGAGGCCTGTTTTACCTCGAATAGATTTAATTTTTTTCTCAAAATCCTCCTGATTGTAATTGATGGCAAAATCTACACCCAGGTTTTTCATAAAGTTTATTTTTTCTTCCGAGCCTGCAGTAGCATATACCGTGCAGCCCTTATTTTTTGCCATTTGTATGAGTGCAATACCAACACCACCTGCACCCGCCTGGATTAAAACATGTTGTCCTTCAAACAAGGGAGCCATTTCATAGGCGCAATAGTATGCCGTGCTGTATTGGGTGGCGATGGAAGCTGCTATTCCTGCAGGCATTTCATCAGGTATTACCACAACCGCTCTGTAATCTGTGACCGCAAATTCAGCATAGGCACCAAAGCGAGTCAATGCAACAACCCTCTGACCAACAGATAAACCCTTGACTTTATCACCAACTGATTCTATTCTACCGACAACCTCATAACCCAAAACGGCAGGTAAGGGAGGAGCA
>CAZNNX010000149.1:0-2312 GCA_964574485.1 uncultured Saprospiraceae bacterium
CCGCGCCCCCCCCGGGCCGCCCCCCAGCGGCGGGCTCGCCGCCACCGTGCGGCGCCTCGGCGGGAAGGACGTCGTCGACGAGCCCGTCCCGATCGCGATCACCCCGTCACCGGATCCCAAGCGCGACCAGCCCGGCCGGATCGTCCCGGACACGCGCATCGTCGCGACGTCGGCGCCCGGCGTGATCGCGCACCTGCTGTCCCGCGGCGACTTCGTCCTCGTCGACCCTCCGGGGAAGAACAGCACCGAAGCGACCGCAGATCATCGTGCCAGCCGTCAGCGGCGGGCGAAGAACCGAACCGAGGAGTAGGAAGCCATGACCGCAACCATCGAGGCCGGCGTCGGCCATGTGTACCAGGTGAAGCAGGCCGCTGCTGGCACGATCGAGCCGGTCGGCTCGACGTACAAGCACATGCGGAAGGTCGGCGACAAGGCCATGAAGGCCGCGAAGACGTACGGCAGCGAGGAGTGGGTGGACGGTGAGACGTTCGGCACCCCCGGGCAGTACGTCGACTCGATCGGCGGGGACGTCGGCGGGTTCATCTTCCAGGTGCAGCCGGAGACCGGCGGGTTCAGCGCGGCGCAGGTCGTCGGCTCGGATGTCGTGACCGGCGCGTCCGATCCGTACACGCACACGATCGCCACGTCGTCGGCGCAGGGGCCGGTGCAGACCGTCCGCTCCACCACGGGCGTGAACGTCGGCCCGTTCGCTCAGGGCTGGGGCGACGCGATGGTGAACAAGTGGGCGTTCAACTGCGGCCAGGATCAGAAGATCGCGCACATCGACCAGGACTTCATGGCCTTGAAGGCGGCCGTGTGGGCCCCCTCCAGCCCGAGCGCGACGGACAGCGCGACGGACCCGTTCAACTGGTCGGAGGTCACCGGCGCGCTGACGATCGACGCGACGGCGTTCCCGGAGATCGACGGGGAGACCGTCGAGGTCGACCGCAAGCTCGACGTGCACCACGGTGACGCTCCGTCGCCGGTGTGCTTCGTGTACGGCAAGGGCGAGATCAACCGGACGTTCTCGGCGCTCGTCACCGACAGCACGATCGCGGTGATGAAGAGCATCTTGTACGGCTCGACGTCCCCGTCGCACGGTTCGGCGGTCACGTCGGCCGTCAGCTACGTGGCGCTGGAGTCGCTCTACACGCGCTCCGCCAGCCGCACGTTCAAGATCACCACGCCGAAGGTCGCCGTGAGCCCGGCGGACTTCGAGGTGTTCCCCAGGGCGGAGGGCGGGAAGATCCCCGTCGCGTTCGGCGGCCGGTGCCTGAAGTCCGGGTCGACGGCCGCGATGACGATCGTCGCGAAGACCGCCGACGCAACCTCGTACGTCGCCTAGCCGCGATGAGCACCAGGAAGGCCGCGTCGCCGGGGGGCCAGTCCCCGGCGGCGCTGCCACCGCTCACCGTCGCAAGGTTCGAGCAGGCCACGCTCCTGATGGAGCGCCTCGTCGACGAGAACACCGACGTGTTCGTCGGCCGCATGCACGCCTACCGCGAGCGGCAGCGCGCCGCGACGGCGAGGAAGCTCACACCGGACGAGGCCGCCTCGGTGGCGGCCGGCCTTGCGGCGTCCCTGTCCGATGACGCTGACCTGGTCGGCGTGACGGAGGACGTGCAGAGCGGGTCGCTGCGCGCCGTCGATGAGCCGGGCGCCCACGAGGTGCTCCTCGCCGCCGGCGTGGCGACCGCCCCGGCGTTCCTGAACGCGGCGCTCCGGCTGGTCGCGCTGATCGAGCTGCCCGCTGACACGTTCGAGCAGGCGTACGAGAACGACACGCTGGACGCCGCCAGCGCGGCGCACGTCAGCACCCTACGGGCCCTGGACCTCGACGAGGCCAGGGCTCGAGCTGTTTCCGCGCTCGACTACCTGTCCGTGAAGGCGGGGGCCGGGTCGGGGGAAGGTCTGCGCCTGCTCGCCCGAGTGGTGTGGCAGGCGCTGAATCAGGCGGCGGAGCAGATGACTCCGATGATCGCGTCGGGCTTGTCGTCGTTGACCGACTCGCAGCCGCCTACGGGTGGGACCACCGAACGATCCTCCACGGAACCGGCTGGGGCCGCGCTGTGAAGCTGATGGCCCTCATCCGCAAGCGCGAGGGTGACGCCGTGAGCGAGCCGTTCACCGTGCCGATTCCGCCGACCTACACGCTCGCCGAAGCGCTCACGAAGCGCGATGCGATGGTCGCCCGCGGACTGACCGTGTGGTCGCTCGGGTGGGCGGAGGTCGGCGACATGGCGCACGACGGCGGCTGGCGACGATGGCTCCGCGACCGGGGCTACGACGACACGACGGGTGAGGCGGTACAC
>CAZNNX010000149.1:2322-3228 GCA_964574485.1 uncultured Saprospiraceae bacterium
CTCCGATCGCCGGTTCCTCGCCGGAGTGCATGGCGTCCAGCTCGCGGACGACGAGGGCCGCTTCAGTGGTGTGCGCGCGGGGCAGATGGCCAGGATGAAGGCAAGACGGAGAGGGGAGCACGTCTGATGCTCGACGCAGGCTCAGTCACCGCCACGCTTTCCGGCGTCTTCAACCCCGCCGCGTTCGCGTCGTTCGACGCAGCGATGAAGAAGAGCGCCGCGTCCGCCACCGCGGCGGAGAAGGAGATCGCGGGGTCGTCGAAGCGGTCGGCCACGGCGATGGGCGTGATGGGCACCGTGGCGAAGACCGGTGCCGCCGCGGGACTGCTCGCGGTCGGCGCCGCTGCGGTCGTGAGCGTGAAGCAGGCCGCGAGCTTCGAGCAGGTGATGTCGGACGTGCAGGCCGTCACGAAGGCGAGCGCCGGGGACTGCAGGAAGCTGCGCGACGCCGCGCTCGACCTGGGCGCGAAGACCGGTGTCGGCGCCACCCGGGCTGCGGGGGCGTTGGCGGAGCTCGCGAAGGGCGGCCTGTCGACGAAGCAGACGATCGGCGCGCTCGCGGGCACGATCGCGATGTCGCAGGCCGGGAGCATGGACCTCGCGGATGCCGCGACGACGGTCGCGCAGGCGCTGAACCTGTTCGCGCTGAAGGGCGAGGACGCCTCGCATGTGGCGGATGCGTTCGCGACCGCGGCGAACAAGACGACGGCGGACGTGTCGTTCTTCGCGCAGGGCTTGGCGCAGGGCGGTGCGGCGGCGAAGAGCGCCGGCCTGTCGTTCGACGAGACCACCGCGGCGCTGGAGATCATGGCCGCGAACGGCTTCAAGTCCGGGTCGGACGCGGGCACGTCGTTGAAGACGACGCTGATCCAGTTGGCGCATCCGTCGAAGCGGGCGCAGGAGGTC
>CAZNNX010000149.1:3238-6191 GCA_964574485.1 uncultured Saprospiraceae bacterium
TGTACCTTGGATCAGCAGCTGCTTTTCTATCTTCCTGGAGTTCTTCAAGAGCAACGGTGAGATGAAGTCGCTGACCAGCATCAGCGGCATGCTCCAGGACAAGTTCGAGGGACTGTCCCGCAAGCAGCGCCTCGCCGCCGCCGCCACCCTTGTCGGTTCGGACGGCATGCGCGCGCTGCTCGCGCTGTACGACCAGGGTCCGTCGAAGATCCGTCAGTTCGAGGACGGCCTCGCGAAGCAGGGCACCGCGTCGGAGGCCGCGCGCACGAAGACGGACAACCTGAAGGGGTCGTGGGACAAGCTTGTCGCGCAGCTTCAGACGATGTCGATCAAGGTCGGCACCGCGATGCTCCCGACGCTCAAGTCGGTCGCGGATGGCGTCACGCGGTTCTTCGACTCGCTGAACAAGGGGAACCTGCGGGCGACGGGGTTCGGCCGGCTGCTCGACGACATCCGTGGCATCGCCGGCCCGCTGCTCGGGATCTTCTCGACGATCGCCAGGGGTGCGGCGCTCGCGCTCGGGAGCATCGGGCGGCTGCCGGGGTTCGGTGTCTTCAAGACGATGGCCGGTGAGGCGAACGCGGCGGCGGACGCGATCGACGGGATGCGGTCGGCGATGGACAACTTCGGCCGCAAGAAGCCGAAGGACATCAAGATCACCGCGAAGCTCGCGGACCAGGTCACGCCGACGCTGATCCGGATCGCCGGCACGAAGCTCGGCGACAAGGTGCAACTCATCCTCGGCGACGACAGCAGCGTGAAGCAGAAGGTCGCGGCGCTCAGGGCGCTGGGGATCAACGGGCCGACAGCGCGGTTCCTCGCGCAGACCGGCAGCGTGGAGGGCGCGATCGCGTCGATCGCCGGCCGGTCGGTGACGATCCCGGTGAACTTCAAGGCGCAGCCGTTCAGCGCGACCCCGCCGAAGGTGAAGGCGCGCGGGTCCGGGCCGGATCCCGGCGTCAGCCTCGTTGGCGAGGGCGGCGGCCCCGAAGCCATCGGCAACCCGCGCGACGGGTTCCGCATGACGACCGGCCCGGGCCTCGCCGCGCTCGGCCCTGACGACTACGTCATCCCGACAGAGCCTAGGTACCGGGGGCGCGCGCTCGGCCTGATGGCCGACGCGCTCGGGATCCCCGGCTTCGCTGGCGGCAGGGGCCGGAAGAGCAAGAAGAAGCACGCGCCGCGGCCGATCCCCAAGAGCGTGTACCTCGGCCACTCGGTGGAGTACTTCGACGGCGAGGTCAGCCACCTCGAGCAGGCCGCGCAGGACCGCGACAAGAAGAACAAGCTGACCGCGAAGGCCAAGCGCGCCCGCAAGCAGCTCGCGGAGATGAAGCGCGTGCAGAAGCAGGCGCACAGCTACGACGACCGCGTGAAGAAGCACGAGGACGAGGCGAACATCCAGCGCGACAACATGCAGGCCGCCGACTCGCGCGATGACGTGAAGGGGTACAAGGCCGCGTGGGGCAACCGCAAGGGCGAACTCCAGCGCGCCCGCGTCCTGCTGCGCGGCGCCCTGAAGTTCGCGCCCCCGTCGTCGAAGTACCACCAGGACATTCGCGCCCGCATCGCGGGGATCAACGCGCTGCTGGACGACATGACCGGCGACAAGGCCGGCTCGCCCTTGGAGGCGAAGGACGAGACCGCGAGCACGTTCACGACCGGGGAGCAGGAGCGCCTCGACAAGCTCGACGCCGACATCGCGCTCGCCGCGCTCACCGCGCCCACCACGGACGACCTTGCGGCGCAGCGCGCCCGCGAGGGATTCCTCGCACCGCTGCTCGCCGCCGTGCAGGCATCCGGCGGAGCGGGCCGCGGCGGCTCGTCCGCGATAACGGAGATCGCTGGGGACCTGAAGACCACGCGCGACACGATCGCGGAGCTGACGAAGGCGCCGGACATCACCGCCGACCAGCAGGCCACCGCGGAGCAGCAGTTCCAGCGCGGCGTCGCGCAGGGGATGGGTGCTCGCATCGACACGCTCGCTGCCGCCACGCTCGGCGGGTCCCCGACGCTCGTGTTCCAGTCGTACGTGCCGCCGTCCCCGCACGAAGCACGGCGGCTGGCGGACTACACCGTCGGCGGCATCGACTACCAGGGCGGGCGGCCAGCCTCGTCGCAGCGGATCGGAGTCTGAGCGATGGACCGCAGGCGCATCGTCACCCTCGCCGCCGACGGCACCCCGACGACCGTCAAGGATCTCGCGGACGACGTGAACTTCTTCGCGGTGCGCGACTCGTTCACCGTGAAGGCCCCGGAGCGCAAGACGGTCATGGCGCAGCGCCAGCGCCGGTACGGTGGAGCGACCGCCGCGGCGGAGTCGCACGGCAACGGCGCGATCGCGTGGAAGGCGCTCGTCAGGTCGACGACTGCCGACAACTGCAACGCCGCGGTCGAGGCGCTGCTCGGTGTGCTGGAGTCCGCGCGCCTGGACCTGTTCTTCGAGTGGCGCCCCGACGGCGCCACGTCGTCGGTGTTCTACGAGGTGCGCGGCCCCGCGAAGTGGCAGTCGGACTACAAGCAGATGCAGTACGCGGGCGCCCTGTCGATGATGGTCGACATCGAGATCCCCGTTGGCCCATTGGCCCGGGCGGCGCCGTCGACGCAGACGATCAGCTCGACGACGTTCCCGCTGCACAAGACGGACCTCACGAGCATCGGCGGTGACGCGCCGGCGCTGCTCGACCTGAGCCTGCGGTGCAGCGGCGGGAGCAGCGCACCGATCTGGGCCTTGGTCGGCTGGTGCCAGCGTCCCGGCTCGCCGCTCGCGTCGAGCGTGGCGCCGTTCGGGATCATCGAGGCGGAGACCGGGACGCTGTCGACGTGGGCGGCGATCGGCACCGACGCCACGTTCCGCGGCTCCAACGGTGTGCGCGCGACGACGTCGGGTGCGGGGACCGCGTCGGCGTCGTTCGCGGTCGACCCGTCGACGATGGCCGCCGACCAGTTCACG
>CAZNNX010000149.1:6201-6640 GCA_964574485.1 uncultured Saprospiraceae bacterium
ATCGGCTACCTCACCGGCGGATTCAACCGGATGACGGCGTCCGTCGCCGCCGCCCAGTTCACGCGCGGCACCGTCGACATCGAGGTGTGGGCGCGCGTCGAGCTCGCGTCCGGTGTCGTGTCGCCGAAGCTCACCCTGTCGCTGGAGCCGAACGCCGGGTCGTCGTTCGGGTCGTCGCAGTACTCGCAGGAGTTCGGCTCGGCGGGGAAGCTGCTCGCGCTCCCGTCGAGCGGCACGCGCTTCCGGCTGGTGCGGCTCGGCACCCTCACGATGCCTGTCGATCCGGTGCAGCCGCTGAAGTGGAACGTGAAGGTCGCCGCGTCATGGGCGGGCGGGTCGTCGGGGTCGTTCGGCGTCGACTACCTGATCATGGTTCCGGCGCGGTCGCGTGCCGTGAGCCGTTGCGGCGTCCCGAACGACGGGTACTTCCCGCAGTTCA
>CAZNNX010000150.1:0-6607 GCA_964574485.1 uncultured Saprospiraceae bacterium
ACATTTCGGAGATAAAATATTGATTGGGAAGATTGATGTTGAAAATAATAAACAAATATCAACCAATTACAATGTTTACAAATTGCCTCAAATCATCATCATCAAAAACAATGAAATTCTTGAAGGTTTTATTAATGATAACGAAAAAGGAATGATTGGAAGGATAGAAAAGTATTTGTAAGGAGTAAATAACCCCAGGAAAAATGTCAAAATATATTAGCATTTCACTTTTAGTTTGAATAGCAATTTCTGTACTATTTATGAAATTATTATTACTAATAGTTAAAGTTACGAGAGAAGTATGACCCGAAAGATTTGTTGTTCCAGTTAATTGATTGAAGAATAAATCTATTGATGTTGCTCCTTGTGTGTAATTAAAGTCAAAATCCTTTAAGACAATAAATTCAATAGGGAAAAGCTAATGAAAGATATTAGAAGCAAACATTAAAATGTTTAAATTAATAATTTATGAAAAAACTTACACTTCTTGTGTTCTATCTAACTCTATTTATAAAAACTAATTTTATTTTAGGACAAATTGATTTGCCAAAAGATAAAGTAAACGTAACATTCTCAATTGATCAAACTGATTGTATAACTTACCTGGTTGCAAATGTGAATATTGAAAAAGGTTGGCATATAAATTCTATTATACATCCTTCGAATTCAAATTCAATTCCAACAGAATTTAAAATAAACACCTCTAAAGGTTTTTCAATTGCATCAGATGTTATTGAACCTAAACCCAAAACAGAGTACGTAAAGGAAATAGATGAAACATTAAGTTATCACGAAGGGAAATTTAGTATCAAACGAAAAATTACTATTAAAACGGAAAGAGATAACATTGTTTCTGGATTCTTTTCCTTCCAAACTTGCAATGAATATAAATGTCTCCCTGTTGAAACTATTGAATTTAATCTTAAAATAAAAGGTTGTCAAAAAGATAATAAGGACAATTCAAGTAAAATAGAAACAGAATTTATAAAAAAAAATGACGATGTGGCAACACATAAAGATGGCTCAACTTACATTTTTGTAAATAAAAAATGGCACCGGGTTCCAAAAGGAAATAGCATTGAATTCTACAGAAAATACTTAACCATTACAGAAAAAGATGAGTAAAAAAGCCTTATTAACAATAACTATAATTTTTGGAACATTTTTTTGTTGCTTTTCTAGTAATCTGTCTATTACGGATGCGAGAGAACTTTTGACATTAGTTAAAACAAAAGAAGATTTTCAACTATCCTTTGATTTGATATCTAAATCTGATAATTCAAAACAGTTATTGGATGATCAAAATATTTCAAAATTGATATCAGAAAAAAAGCAAATGCTTCGGATCAATGTACCTGATTCAATAAATAATCCTAGGTTTGATATAAATGAACAAGAAGAGAGAAAAAATGAGTCACTCTTAGCAATTTTCATTATTTCATTTTTAAGTGGATTTGCAGCTTTACTCACACCATGTGTATTTCCGATGATTCCAATGACGGTTAGTTTTTTTACAAATTCAAGTAAAAATAAGATAAAAGGAGTCCGTGATGCATTCTTATATGGTCTGTCAATTATTATAATTTATGTTTTATTGGGAACAATAGTAACGGCTGTTTTTGGACCAACAATTCTAAATTCACTAGCTACGAATGCCTGGATTAATATTTTATTTTTTATTCTTTTAATTGTATTTGCAACTTCATTTTTGGGTGCATTTGACATTAGCCTACCTAGTTCATGGTTAAATATAGTAGATAGGGTATCAGATAAAGGAGGTTTAGTAGGTATTTTTTTTATGGCATTTACATTGGCCTTAGTTTCATTTTCATGTACTGGTCCAATAGTTGGGACGTTACTGGTTCAGTCAGCATCAGTTGGAGGTATAGCACCATTGGTTGGAATGCTTGGATTTTCTTTGGCATTAGCATTGCCATTTACACTCTTTGCCGCATTTCCTGGATGGATGAATTCTCTTCCAAAATCCGGTGGCTGGTTAAATACTGTAAAAGTCTTTCTTGGCTTTATAGAGTTGGCCTTTGCTTTCAAGTTTCTTTCGAACGCAGACCTGGTAACACAATCTCATTTATTGGAAAGAGAATTATTTTTATCCATTTGGATTGGAATATTCTCTGTTTTAACTATTTATTTATTCGGTGGATTTAAAATGAAACATGATAGTCCAATAGAAAAATTATCTGTTGGAAGGGCTTTATTAGGGACTACAAGTTTTGTTTTTGTAATCTATTTAATACCTGGTCTGTGGGGTGCACCATTAAAAGTAATCAGTGGCTTTCCTCCACCTTTACAATACAAAGAATGGAAAAACAATTCAGTTCATGATCTCATTGTGTTTAAAGATTATGATAAAGCCTTGGCCTATGCTAAAGAAAAAAACAAGCCAATAATGCTTGATTTCACAGGTTGGGCTTGTAATAATTGCAGGAAAATGGAGGAAACAGTTTGGATAGAGGATGAGGTATTTTCAATTTTAAAAAACGATGTTGTGGTTGTCTCATTATACACAGATGAAAAAACACTCTTGCCGAGAGAAGAGCAAATGAAATCAAATCGAAAAACAATTGGTGAAAAATGGTCTTACTTGCAAATCAATAAATATGGAAGTAACTCACAACCTCATTATCGCATGTTAACTCCTGATGGTGCTGATTTGTCTAATGGCCCTGCTGATTATGAAAATCATAACAAAGCTATAGTTTTTAAAAAATGGTTAGAAAAAGGAATTAAAGAATTTGAAAGTATAAATAAGTAAAAAGTGCGTAATACTATCGTTATCAATTTTATATCACTCTATAATTTAAATTAACCAAAATGAAAAAAAAATTATTTTTTATCAGTTTTCTATTGATTACTTATTTAACGTTCGCTCAAACAAATCCAAGTACTCGTTACCAAACTGGTTATTATAAACCAAGTACAGGCACTTTTGTAAAACCACATTATAAGACAAATAATAACAATACGAATCACGACAACTTTTCCACCAAAGGTAATACAAATGCTTATACAGGTCAACCTGGTTCACGCGCTAAAGATTATTCTAATGGAGCAAATAATTACGGTGGCAACAAAACAATATATACTGGTCCAAAGGGAGGGCAGTATTATTACAACAGCAATGGAAATAAGACATATGTTCCAAAACGAGAATCATACAAATAATTAAAATAGTGAGTTATAATACTTAAATGAGACACATATTTCTTCTATCAACACTGTTTTTACTTTTAACCGTCAATATTTTTTGCCAAAGTGAACCAGAGTATAAAAAACCTAAATATAAAAGAGTAACTGAAGCTTATGGTTTTTTAAAAGGTCAAAATTATTCTTTAGACATAATCAAGCAAAAATATCCAGAATTAGAACTAAATATTTTCAGAGTAAAAAATCTTTTTAATTCTACATTTGGATCATGCGAAGAAAAAATAATTAATTATTTGAAAGACTTCTTTTCAGAAGAAAAATTTATTGAATTTGAATCTAAATTAAAGGAAGAATTACCAAACATTATTCAAATATTAGACTTTACAAAAGAGACCTCAATAGACTTTATTGTTGAAGTTGAAAATAGGGCAAAAGGTTTAATTTCTTCGCCAGTACTTGAAACATTACTTTCATTCAAATATTCAGATTATCCTCAATTAGAATTTATTGATGGATTTGTGAATGTTTACAAAACCAAAGATCATCCAAAAGCAAAAGGAACAGACTGGCAAATTAAGGTACCAAAAAGTTGGAAGAAAGCTGAAGCTGATAGACCAAACATCATTCAAAAGTTTACAAGCGATTTTGGAGATGGTAGCCAAAATATTATGATCAGTGTACACAATTTAGGATTTTCAGATGAAGTAACCCTAACTAACGATGAGATTAATGAATTTTTTAATGAGAATGAAATTAAAAATATGCTACCAGAAGGAGCCAAGTTTATATCATTCTCTAAAACAAAAATTGAAGATCTTATTGTTGGAGTATTTGAAATCGAGAAAACATCAGAAAGACTTGATACAAAAATTAAGATAAGAATGATTCAATATATGTTTGTCGTTAAAAACAAAATGTATTCGTTAGAAGCTATGGTTAGTTCAAATGACCCTAACAAAGATTTGGCTTTTGACATGAAAAAATATCTACCATTATTTAAATCCGTTGTGAACTCAATAGTTGTAAATTCAAAATATCGATAACCCAACCTTAAATCAGTTCCATAAAACAGATTGACTTTCATCAATCATTGCCCGCCACCCAATTTATAAATCTTCCAGGCATGGCGATAGGCCCAATCCTTACTCAAACTGATTTCTTTTGTTTGCTTGTTATTGTACAAATGCATTTGATTGGTGTAATGGGGAGATCCCACTGTATTACTCGAGCCATAGCACATGACACTTCTCAATTCAGGTAGGGACCCATCTTTTTTAAAACGGCTCAAAAGAATATAACTTTCACCGGCATTGATTCGGATTTTACCTTTTTGATAGGGAGATCCAACTTTGGCATTCCACATATCAGGTCCACCATTCGTTGGTAAATCAACCTCAGCCCTTTGATGTCTCTGAAATTCACCCAAAGGTACCTGCAATCGACCAAAATCACGAAGCATTTCAGCCTTTGCCTTTCTAATACCTTCGACAAAATAGTCTATTTTGTATTGAGGATCCTTTGCAAACTTAGCCTCAATCTCGTCATTTATTGAAAAATAAGTGCCATATATCCACTTATATACTAATGTTGCATTGCTATCTGTTTGTATTCCCTTTCTAGTCAAAGACCAAATTTTCATTATGCGAATCGCATCTGCCAAATCCGGATACTTAGCTTCATCCAGATGAAAAACTTCTTCCAAATCGAAATTTTTAAAAGGGGCCACCAGCCTGGCTGGGTAAGATTCGTCATATTTAATTTCAAGAAAATCATTCCAATCTAATTTTTTTCCTTTTTTTTGCTCCATAATTTCGTAAAAACGTAAACTCCTGTTGGTTTCATTCATGGCAAAATGAACATTTTTTTGACAGGCCAAGGGTTTCGGATTTTCAGCTTTATCCGTAATGGAATAAGAGGTATTGTTTACTTCAAAAACATAACCACATGCTGGATTCAACACATGAGGCAATGAATCATGAGGTAAAAAATCTGTCCATAAAGTTTTCATTGTATTTCCTGGCACCGTACCGGTCCAATCATAACCTTCAGCTCTGATCGGCATTGCCCCATTACTCACACAATAAATTGTATCAAATCTGTCAGCATAGGTAATGTATTGATTAATGATTCCTTTGATTTCTAAAGCTTGTCGAAACTCTGTGTAATTTTTGGCACGATTCATTTTATACCATTGCTCAACGCTTTTTAAGGTCATATTACTGGCCAAACGGATAGCAAAAATACCCTTTTTATTTTTGTAGGTGGAACCATAAATACTCCACCATCTTTTCTTTCCAACTTGTAAAACCAACTTTTTTTGATCTGGTTTTTTGGATAAATTCACTGCTAATTTGGCAGTTTTAGTCTCAAGTTTGTATGATTTTCCATCTACGAGGTAATGATTTTTCTTTTTCGGATCTGGTTCCAGTTGAAAAATATCAATAGCATCAAAATAATTTGTTGTATGTGCCCAGCCTAAATTCTCATTGCTTCCATGAAATATTGATACGGCTCCATGAAATGTTGCTCCCACAATATTCAATCCTTCTTCACTATGTAAATGAGCCTCATACCAACTCATGGGCCCTTCTAAAGGCTGATGCGCATTGCAATCTAAATATACATCCCCATCCTTGGTGATTTTTGAATTCATAGCCAAAGCATTACTCCCTCTCGCAAAAGGTTCGTAATTCAAAGTGGGCATTGAAGCATTCACAACATTCTTAATTGCCCCTTCAACCCCAGTCATCAATGCCATGCTTAACATATATCCTGCGATAAAATCTGTGGGTTTTACAGGAAATAAAGATTTATAAATGATCTTACCCGGGTTGGCCTTTATCCAATCATTTGCAGCATCAGCCCCTGCAATCAACAGTTTTTTTGTTTCGGGCGACAAATCAGTTTCATAATGATTTTCTATAAAATCCGGAACCCCCAACAATTGTACGGCATAATCAATTTTAGCACCTTCCAGGCCCATCATTAATCCCAGTTTACCCCTTGCCAATAACAAACCCCAGAGCACAGTTTTGTAATCATCTTCCAAAGCACAATATACTAAACCATATGAGCAATCGGCATCTGTTTTTCCAAAAATATGAGGAACCCCAAAACTATCCCGTACAACTTCAACCTGATATTTTGACTGGGATTGAAGTTGAAAACTAAGCAAAAAAAAGAATGCCCACAGTGTAATATTTTTCATAATCTGATTTAGAATAAATTAAAGTTTGAAGTTACAAATTTTCAAACAATATAGAGATTTCATGAATCTATTCTGATCATACATATAATATATTTCAGACAACGACAATCCGAAATAGATTCCATATTGAGGTATACCGTGAATCTCAGATCAAAACTATTTCAATTCAAATGACGGGTTAGGTAAAAAACCGAAAATGCAAGAATAGGTTTTACGCCGTTGTTTGGGGGTCAA
>CAZNNX010000151.1:0-6476 GCA_964574485.1 uncultured Saprospiraceae bacterium
CCAGCCACAGCTTCTATTACTACTACTACTACTAAAGTATCTCATCTAAGTAACGAATTTTCATTCAATTTAAAAATGTTAGTAAGTTAAATGCAAACTCTTCAACTGATTTAAACCATTAGATTAACCCTTTTAATATTTGGGTAAAAAGTTCTAACATTTTAACTTTAAAACATTTCTTAGCGATTTAAACCAACAAAATAATTTGTTTGTCTTTCATCGAGGTTGAATTTGGCTAAACGTAAAGCTGAAGCAAGAGCTATAATAAATACAAAATATATGGCGATGCCAAAATCCATACCCTGTATTCTCAATAATTGAAAATACAAAATGGCAGGTAGAACACCAAAGGATACCATATCTGCAAGTGAATCCAATTCTTTTCCAATGGGTGAAGTCTGATGTAATAACCTAGCAGTAAATCCATCCAAAAAATCTGCCAGGAGACAAAATCCAACTGTATAAAAAACCAGTTCTATATTATTTTCCAGGGCTAAAATAATACCCGTGATACCAAAAAATAAATTAAGTAGGGTGAAAAAATTGGGTATGGTAAACATAAGTTATCATATGAAAAATGTAAAAAAAATGAATACTCATACCTCAAAAAAACAATTCAACATGAGGTAGAAATCAATCTATAGAGTTATTAAAACTTCTGATTCCAAGTATTGTTTTTTGAATAATCTAAGACCTCAGCCTCTGAAACTAAAATTTTCCAATTATCAATTCTTTTGAATTTGGGCTCGTTTACAAATTCCCAATCAATAGATTCATCTTTATCAAAAGTTGCAAATAAAGAAAGTTGCAATTCTTTTATTTTAGCATCCATTTGAGTTTGGTCATCATGAAAAAATTCTTCTTTCTCAACATGACAAACATGACATTGATTATTCCATATAGATTGATTCCCGCAAACAGGACAATCTTGTAAATCTTCCTTAATTTTTTTTAAATCATCCAGCAACTGATCATTAATGAGGGATGCGGGTGCATAAAATAAAAGGGTTACCAAACCACTCGTATCATCTGGTATAATGATTTCTTCCTTTGACTGTAATTTAATTAACAAATCTTCTTTTGAAGCAGAAAATTGAATCGAGACAATTTGATCCCATTGAATCTCTTCATCGGAAAAAACGGACTCCATATTCTCATTAAAAGTAATTTCACCTACGGTGATAAATTCATTATTGATTTCTGAAAGGTAAAGCATATTTTTTTCTTTAAAGATAATGAATTAAAAAAAAAGAATGATCTAATGCTCTACACAAACAAAAAAACCATTAACAAAATATTAATATTTTTTTTGGCAAAAAATTAAATACTTGGCATATAATTTGGCTTTTAATAGTAAATATGAATTTAAAATATAATTATTTATTACCTAACCATATAAAATAATTTACTATGAAAAAGGCAATCTATCTATTTATTTTCCAAATAGGATTTTTTTCTCTGCATGCAACCTGTTTCGAACCCCTAAATGAATCAGGATTTCAAGAAAAGATGAGTAAAATAAAAATGGGATACAAAGTTAATCGATTGGAAGAAATCAAAAACTTAACCAGAGACGAATGTCTGAGCGTTCGTCAAATTGGAGAATTAAGTATGAGCATTGATAATCCAGAGGCGCAATTTGAATATCTTCGTTATGCAAAAGACTTTTGTTTCGATGAACAACTGTATATGCAATTAGGGACCTATTTGCAAAATCCCTGGCGAGAGCGCTTTTATCATTGGTGTCAAGCGCCACAGAGTCCAACTTATTCATATCCCGGACAATATGGAAACCCGATGCAAAACTCATGTAACGGACATTATGGATATCATTACCCAAACCATCCCATAGGTCATTACAATCCTGGGCATCCCATGGGTAATTACAATCCTGGCCATCACGTAGGTCATTTTAGTCCTTGTAATTCAGTTCAATTTTCCCGCATCTACGATCTGCTCAGAAGAGAAAACAATGACATACTCCGACTGGATGCTGCGAGAAATATCATTCGCAACCATTATTTTCATATTGACCAAATTCGAATGATGGCAGGGTTGTGGAGAAATATATTCTATATCAGAGATTTTTTATATCTGGTCCAGGATAATTGTGTGCAAAAGCACAGATATTATGAATTGGGAGATTTGTTAAGCAACTCCATAATAAGAAACGAATTTTATGAATGGTGTGCAAGAAACTAGTTATTTCTCTTTCCAAACATAAATATATTGAACTGGGAGAAAATCCATTGGGCTGGTTCTGAAATCATGATGAAACAAACAAATAAAGTCATTATTCCAAACAAACCTCTTTTATAGGAGAAAAGCATCACATTTCGGATACTATCCCAATCGTATTTAATAAAATAGTAAAAGACAGTATAAAGAATAAAAGGACCTAAGCTGATATAAAGTAGAAAAGAAAGATTTTGTATTGGTTTTAAGTCCTTTTCTTTGGCTGAGACCCACTTTACCAGGGCATAGACCAAACTGATTAACAAGGTGATAAAAAACAAATGAGGAACCAAGGCGTAAAAATTCTTATTCATAACAATTCCCTCTGGATAGTCTTTATAACCCCATAACAGCCCCCACCAATCATTAAATTTATTTGCATCATATGCTAGTGATAAAGATAATCCTTCTCCCAGCGCAGCTGGTTTCAAATGATTTATTTTCAAAAAAAGCATCCAAAGCACAAAGGGAATTAGAAGAGTAGTTCCGTAAATGATCAGGTGAATCCATTGCTTTTTTGTTCTTTGAATCAAAGTAACAATTAGAACTGCAAGTCCTGCTAAAAATGCAAACAAAATATTTTCAGAACGAGCCATTGTATTAGAAGCAAGAAGTAATAAGGACAACCATAGATATCTCTCATTTTTGTCTGTATTCCTCAACCATAAATACAAGGAAAGCAATCCGGTGGAAGTGTAAACGGCCTGTGGCATATTTGTTTGAGACAGAGCAGCATGAGATGTCATTTCAGGAATAAACAAAACCAACAAAATTCCAAAAGCAGAAGCCAAATGTGTTAAAGAAGCTCTTCTCAAAAGCGCATAAAGCAATGCAATAAATGAAATATAATAAAGAGAGCTGATTATTTTAGACAATTCTGCACCGCTCATATAAGCGTAGGCAAAACTCCCTGAAACTAAAGGAGGATAAACAGCTCTTAAAGACATATTGTACATGGAAATCCCATTCGACATGAACAAACTGTTCTTAAAAGTTCCTTCTTCTGCCAATACTTTGGCGACCAGATCATAACCAGCTACGGCATCAAATTCGAAGGTAGGCCAGAATAGTGATTTCTCTGTGATAGCCCATAAAATATAAATAATCAGTGTTAGCAATAGAAACCAAGGCAAATTCACTTGCTTTGGGTTTACAATTAAAAATGGATTGTAAGGTAAAAATGCCTTTTTAAAGCTATTCTTTGTTAATAGAAAATAAATCCATTCTAAAACGATAATACCGAAAGAGTAAATGTAGATTGAACTGATTGTAATTTTAATTCCCAAAAATTGAAAGAGAATCATACCGAACACTTGCAGCGCAATCCCGATCAGGAAGGATGCTCCCCACTTTTCCAGGTAAGAAAATTGGTTAGAAATAATGGTTAGCGTTGAGAAACCTAAAAGAATCGTAAGTAAAATACTAATCCAAAGCATAAAAAAATTCTTTATTTTTTATTGATCGGTAAGACGGTATAAGCTTCCAAAGAATCCGCTTTATAATTTAATTTATTGTAGCCGTTGCCATAAACAATAGCCACATGCGTAACAGAAGCTCTATTTTTTTTAAAATCGGGATCTTTTCTAATATTCTTTTGACCTCCCAAGGAATCGAGGGAATCTGATTTGTCATAAACTAATTTTCTTGGGTACAAGAAATAGTAAGCCCAGGCCTTATCGTTAATAAGAGAAAATTGAGGTACATTATTTCCTGCATATTCCGGAATTTTCAAATCATCTTGATCTGGCATCAAAATAACAGCATTCTCCGGCGTTTTATCTCTAATCATTTTTAAGTAATTAAACTCATGCCCATTTTTATAGGCCTGTCTACCGTCATAATCAAGAGAATCTAACTGATCTTGAATTTTTAAATTCTTTACAATCAAATTGTGGTAAACCCATTTATAATTGTAAAACCATTTATAATCAGAACTTGACAAAAAAATCTGTACATCTTTGAGTTGTTTAGATTCTTCAGGAGATAATATCTGACCAGCCTGCATTCTTTTTGAAAGAGCATCAGCTTCAGCCAAATCAAAATAATTTCTAAAAACCACCACCCACAATAATACTATAAAAAAGAGTAGAATTACAAATGACCTTACATAAAACTCAAAAAATCCAATGGATTTAGAATTTGTATTAGGTTTCACTTCGGGGGTTGAAATAATTTTATTCTTTTTAGCCATAAACTGCTGAGTAAAAAAAACGCTCTAATAAATTAGAGCGCATGATTTAGCGATTTTTATTTTTTTCTTCAGGTCCACAATTTTTACATCTATCAATGCGAACACCTCTCATATCTTTTTGTGATTTGTAGTCAACCCCACTATCATCCAAATTTAATATTACAAATTCAGTTCTTCTATTCTCCTGGTGTTGAGTTTCATCACATTCATAACCATCATAACAGTCGTTCAACATAACCTCCTCTCCCATTCCTTGTGCTTTCAGTCTTCTTTTTTCTATTCCATTGGCAATCAAATACCTAACTACAGCTTCTGCCCTTCTGTTTGACAAAGACTTATTGTAGTTTCTTGAACCCCGGGAATCTGTATGAGAAGTAATTTTCACCGATGCCTTAGGGAATAATTGCAATAAATTCAACAATGTATCTAAACCAATATATGCATCTTCTCTAATGTTAGCTTTGTCGTAATCATAAAAAATATGAACCAACCTAGCAGGTCCAATTTTTAAATTATAATCGGTTCTGTTTCCATTTTTATCAATAGTATAGACTAAGTTTCCATTCTCATCAATATATGACCTATTACCTTTAGCATCTAAACATTCATAATTTCCTTCTGCATCTGTCTTACCTGTAGGTTTAGCACCCGGAGGGCAGTTGTGTGGACAGTCTTCACCTCCAATACAGTTTATCGCCAGGTTTACCAAAACCATATCTTCATCACCTCTTGTTGTAAATGTAGTAGAAGCTTTGGCATAACCTTCTTTAGACACAATGATTTGATAATCACAATTTTCCTTGATGCCTAAAAATTCATAATTTCCTTTACTATCTGTAATGATAGAGATCTCAGTAACTTCTCCATCACAACTAGATTTTAAGCGAACCAAGGCCTCTGAAACTGGCTGCTTGTTTTTTCCATCTACTACAGTACCACTTACATCAAACACTCTGGAGATATTCAAAGGAATGGAAATAACAGTACTTTCCTCTTTTTTTAAATCTTTAGCAGGATTAAACCGAAGGGAAGCAGGTCTGTAACCCTCTTTCTCAGCTGCAAAATCACAAGAATTAAACAAAGAAACTTCTAAATATGCCTTACCATCTGCGTTGGTTTTTAAAATCTGTGTAGGATTACAGTAAGTATATATTTCAGCATTTTCAAGAGGCATTTGAGTATTTTCATCATAAACCAAAACCTCCACAGGCACTGCTAATTTGTTAAAAACATAAATGTCATCACCAGTTGAAAGAGTGCTATCTGTTAAATCAGCAAGTGATCTGTTTGTAGAAAAAAATCCGTAGGTTTTATCCTGGCTCTGACAAAAGGAAAAATCATCGAAAGTACTGTTTATTGGAGCCCCCATATTGATAGGTTCTGTCCAGGTACCAAAATTATCCTTGGTGTAATAAATATCCATACCCCCTAGCCCGACCAATCCTGTGGAACTGTAATACAAAGTAACATCAGTGCCATAACCTGTAATATGAGGAAAAGCTTCATCACCTTCTGTATTTATCGTTGCACCCAGATTCTGAGGCATGGACCAAATTCCATTTTCAAGAAAGGAAACATACAAGTCAAATCCACCAAAACCACCGGGCATATCTGAAGAAAAATATAAAGCTGTACCTTCTTCATTTAAACTTGGATGCTTTACGCTAAACTCTTCATCATTAAAGAATAAACCCAAGGGTTTTGACCATGTACCTTCGGCATTTTTTTCAGACCTGTATATTTTAACTTTTAGTAACCCATCTTCTCCTGTTGCTTTGTTATCTAAATCCGATGCAGAAAAATACATTTCAGTGAGATCAGGATTGAAAGTCAAAGGTCCGACGTGTTTCAATGAATTTTTAATTAGTTGTGTATACTCTTTAGGAGATGAGTAGCTAAAAACAAATTGATTGGGATCAACAACCTTAAACTCAGATTGAAAGAGTTTGGTAAAACCAGCACCTGTAAGATTATCTTTTACAATTTGAACCGGAATATTGCCCATCTCTGTATTTCTGGTGCTCACAAAGGAAAGATACTGCTTTTCATT
>CAZNNX010000152.1:0-6454 GCA_964574485.1 uncultured Saprospiraceae bacterium
GCGGAGGCTGAGGGATTCGAACCCCCGGTCCGCTCTCACGGACGACTGTTTTCAAGACAGTTGCGTTCAACCACTCTGCCAAGCCTCCAGTATTTTGCTTTAAGCGAATGCAAATGTATGTACTTTTTTTGAATTACAAAACAGTAAGAGATATTTTTATTCCAAGGCCTGATAAATATCTGATAAGTTCCGTCCCAATCCATCATAATCCAGGCCGAACCCGATTAAGAATAAATTAGGAACTTCAAATCCGATATAATCAATTTCCAAAGGATACTGAATTGCATCCGGTTTTGTTAACAGCGTACAGAGGGTTACAGAAGCAGGATTTTCTTTTTTTAACTCAGGTAAAAAATGATGCAGGGTTCGTCCTGTATCAATAATGTCCTCGAGGATAATCACGTGTCTGTTTTCCAATTTACAATCTAAACCCAACATCTGAACGACTTGTCCTGAAGAACTCATTCCCTGATAGGATTTCAATTTAACAAAACTGATTTCACAGTCTATGGTCATTTTCTTCATGACCTCAGCTGCAAACATAAATGCACCATTCATTATACCTAAGAAAACAGGTGTTTCGCCTGTAAATTTCTCGCTAAGTTCTTTACAAATCTGTTCTATTCTCTCCAGGATTACATGTTCTGAAAGAAAAATCTGAAATTCTTTTCCATGTGCAAAAACTGTACTCATGCTATTTTTTTACAAAAGTAGCAGAAAGCTGTTGAACTTTATTGTTTTCAAAAAGTTAAATTTGTGATTATCATTTGAACTAGTTCGATTGATGTACTAATTTTAAAAAAAAATGAACCATGAATACAATATTTCAAACCCTTTGCCTGTTAATTTTGAGTAGTTTGTCCTTGTTTTCACAGGGAGGTAACTTAGTCGTTTTCTCTGAAGATGCTGATAGATTCTACGTTTTACTAAACGGTGTGCATCAAAATAAAGAACCCCAGTCCAATGTAAAAATTATCAATCTTCCGATGGGACAGTATCAGATTAAAGTGATTTTTCACGACAATTCTTTGGCTCCTCAAGAGAAAATGGGTTATGTTGAGGGTAATCAGGAATTTAGCTTTAATATCAAGAGAGATAAAAAAGGTGTTTTGGTAATGAAATTATTTTCAGTTGTACCTGCTACCACACAGACATTGAGTGGACAATTCTTAGTTGACTATGGTCAGCCCAGCCAAACTTCTCAAAATGTAGTGCAGAACAATGTTAATTCCAATCAAAGCAGCAACAGCGTTTATCAGAATTCAAACCAACAAAATTCAAATCAAACAAACCCAGTACAATCCAATGTATCAGTTCAAACCCAGAACAATGGTTTTCAAAATACGAATACGGTACAAACGAATACGCAGATGGGATCTGGTTCCGTTGGATTTAATATGAATGTAAACGTGAATGAAAATGGCATGAATGTAAACGTGAATGGAACTGGCGATCCTAATCTATCTCAGCAACAACAGGTTAATACCCAGATCAATACCGGTCAACCGCAAATGAATTCATCCTATCAGCAAACTACCACAGTTACTACTACAAGAACTGTAAACGGACAAGTTGTTGAACAGAATAGTAATACAACATATAATAATGCTAGTAATGGTGGTGTTAATGTGCAGATGAATACTCAAAATAATCAAAACACGCAGAACTGGAATCAAAATAATCAACAGCAGATGAACACAAATCAACAGAATGTGACAACTAATGGCTGTTTCACAATGTATGATTCAGATTTCACCAATTTTACAAATTCAATGAAGTCCAAAGGTTTTGAAGATACCAAATTGACTTTAGCCAAACAGATTATTGCAAAGCAATGTTTAAGTGCAGCACAAATCAAAACGGTAATGTCTTTGTTTGGCTTTGAGGAAACAAGATTGGATTTCGCTAAATTGGCTTATAAAAGATGTTCTGACCCTCTAAACTATTATATGGTCAACGATGCATTTCAATTTGAATCTAGCATAGAGGAGTTGAATGAATATATTGAAAAACAATAGTCTTATTGAGAGATCTTAAAAGCATTTATTTTTTGCTTGTTATGCTGTAGAAAATAAATTTCTTTATTGTCACCAGTCCCCCAGAATTGATAATTTTTCAAGTCAATATTGGGGGATTTGTATTTTTCTTTCCCATCCAGACTGTAAAATATAAATTCTTGTTTGTCCTTGTTAATCGAAATGAGGAGATGATTTCCTGAAATTTTATCAGGCATAAAATGATAGGAACAAGTTTTACAACCTCCTTGAAACTGTGATATTTCTTTTGCTTTTTCACTAATATTATAAAATCTAAATTTATTAGCATAATTACGAACCAATATGCACTGATTTTCCTTTTCAAAAAAAAGGGTTCGGGCGTCTTGTTTGTAAGTTGCATCAAGTACCCTTACCAAACTTGCATTATCTTTCAAATAAAAACAATTTCCTTCCTGATCAGTAAGCCATAATTTATTTTTTAATTGATATATAGTGGATATTTGATTTGGTATTGTAAAGGTCTTTATATTTCTGCCTTGTATATCAAATAGATATAGTTTTTCGTTAAGGTCAGCAACGGCAAAACATTTTTTATCTTGAACTCTGATGCTTTGTAAGCTAGATTTTTGAAACTTAATACTTTTAGCAAGTGGATTCCAACCTGCCAATGGTTTCCCATTTTTGTCATAGCCATAGGTTTTGTTATTATCGCAGGTAATGAAATATTGTAATTCATCTAAACTGTCTATTGCTGTTACTGGTTGTGATGTTTTATATGCCAAAATAATCTTTCGTTCTGTTTTTCCATTTTTATCTAATATCCAAATCGTTTTGTCCGTATTAAAACATAGGTAATTCTCTTCATTCTGATAAATATGAATCCACTTTAAATCAGATTGCAATTTTCCGTCTAATTTAATTTTGAATGCAGTTTTTCCGTCTGGGTAAATTGCATATAAAGTATCTTTTTGATCTTGTGTAACAATCAAACGATTATTATTAAGTTGTGTAATGAATAGTCCTTGTAAATTGGATTTATCTACTTTGTATTCCCATAATTTTTCGATTTGGTATTGCTCGGACTTTGATTTAGAAATATTCATTGTGAATGTGTAACCATCTTTAGAATAATAGCTGCTTTGAAAGCTAAGGGGAGCAAAATTGTAAAGAAAACTTTTAAATTCAGCCTTACAAAAATGATGATCCAGCCATTTTCCCATATGATTCGGAACAAAAATACCGGCAAAACTCTTGGGCTCCAACAAGAAAGGATAGGCGAGCTGCCACTGCCTCGATTGTTTCTCTTTTTTCCATTTCAGCCAAAGGGAAAGATGCTCAAAATCAGATGCAATAATAACAAAGGGTCCATCAATGGTAAAAGCAGATTGTTTCAAATCCTTCAGGTGATTGCCCAGAACGGGATCAAAAATCTTCGCGTTTTTTATCTGATAAAAATGATGTCCATCTTGTTCTTTTTCTTTCAAAATACCATATTTCCTGGCTGAAAGATGTAGCTTTTTATCAGCTAATATGGGATTGTTAGCAGGAAGAATAAGCAACTTGTCCTCATGGGTATTGATTGATGTTGATTGTAATTGAATTTCATAAAATACTGGTAAAATCCATTCTTTGAAAGTTTCATTGAAGTCTGATTCTGATGTTTTTTGGCGAATCAAACTATGGTTTTGTATAAATGCAATCCGTGAGAGTGGAATTGGTATTTGACTGAAAAAAGAAGTTTCATAAGGTTCAACTGCATTTTTATTATGTACAAAGCCATTTAAATGCCAATCTTTTCCTATTTCTGTAACCTGAAAGGAAACGATTTTCCATTGTCTGTTCAAATCAGAAAGAATTGTAGATGCGTTTTTGCAGTCGGAGAAAAGTAGGAAACTAAGTAATTCAAAGTTGATCTGACAGGAAAGGATCAGATTGCCATTTGGTTTTTCTCTTTTTAATGGATCTTTCTGTAGGTGTATTCCAGTTTCAAATGCAGCTAAACTATTCTCTATGGGAGAAATATTTTTAGAAATTAAAAGATGACCTCCATTTTTTGAAAAGTAAAATCCTGAGCTGGTTCTGTAAATATCTTTTTTTAGATAGGTACTTTGATCTACAATTTCAGTTTTAATTGTTTTGAATAAGTTCAATAAGGAAAATTTGTACTGAGGTACGATCCACATCATATCGTGCTGATTGCTCCCCTTGGCTGTCCAGAGATGATAAATTTTTTTCTGGTTTATGATTTGGCTGAGTATGGAATCTTGCCTGGTTAAAGATTTGATTTCACTCCATTCCCGATCCATTTGTGATGTAAAAGTATTGGAAGGTATAAAATTTATCATTTTAGACCAGGATTCAGCGCTATTTTCAATTTCTAAAACTAATATGCTCGATGTGGGAAGTATTTTATGAACATCCACAGAGATGATATCTGTCTTTTTTAACAGATAAGCGATGGAAAAAAATAGTAGTACTGAAAGAAGAGATATCCCAGCAGGAATTCTGGCCAGATAGAAAATGGGATAGATATGAACGATTGTAAATTGTTTAATTTTGGAGATCATAACTATAATGCGACTTTAATTTCTTCTAAAATGAGTTTTGTACAACCCCTGTGAGCATTCAAAAATTCTGAGATCTCATTTTTTTTATTTGTTTGTTTTATCAAATTTATTGCTTCAAGCAACTCAATATCATTGGATACAGCAGCACCAATTTGTAATTCTATTATCTTCTTTGCATGGTCAAATTTATGAAAATTTGGTCCAAATATTACAGGAATTTGAAATGCCAATGGCTCCAGGATATTGTGTATTCCTTGATTGAAACCACCACCAACATAGGCTAAGCTGGCATATTTATAAAGATACTTTAAAATACCGATCTGGTCAACGATAAGAATTTTAAAATCGGAGGGAATTAATTTTTTTCCTTTATCCTCCAATTGACTTAGGCTTGTAGTTTTTCCAAATATTTTGAATTTTTCACACAGTAGATAGGATCTATCTTCTCCGATTTCATGAGGAACAACTATCAGTTTTGATGGGAGAGAAGATGGATTCTTTCTGAAGTAACGAACCCATAAATCTTCATCCTTATACCAAGTGCTTCCCAACACCCAACAATTTTTCTCTTCTAAAAAATTTGTAATGAGAGGGTTGTCTTTTTCTTCACGTATAATTTGAAGAACTCTATCAAATCTTGGATCTCCTGCCAGTAGAGTATGAGGGTGTCCCAGTTGAGTAAAAGTTTGACAGCTGTAGAAGTCATTTGCAAATATACGATCAAAGGATAGTATCATTTTTTTGTAAAAATCTGGGGCAAATTGTCTCAATTTTTGTCCCGGATATGTGCGTGCTGAGATCCAATAACATGGTATATGTAGTTTTTTTGCATGCTCCAAATAATAATGCCATAGCTCATATTTTACCATGAAAACAAGTTTAGGCTGAATGATTTGAAACCAATCTGCCGCATTTTGTTTGCCATCAATGGGTAAGTAGAGTTTCTCTTGTATGAAAAGATCTTTTTGAACATTTTCAAAACCAGAGGGAGAAAAAAAACTTAGAATTAAATGATAATCGGGATAGTTGTTTTTTATTCCTTCCATCAAGGGACGAACCATTTCATACTCACCTAATGATGCAGCATGAATCCATATCCTGGGATGTTTAGGATTTGCCTTTTCGAGATAATTGTAATTTTTCCGCCAATTTTTCCGCCCCTTTATCCATAATTTAGCCTTGGGATGAATAAAGCTGAAGATCCCTATGATGAGTTGATAAAACCATAGGCTTAAATTGTAGATAGGCAACATGTCAATAAAATTTCAAGTCTTCTGTCCTTGTATTTTTACCCATTATGTAGAAAGGAATACAAAATCCGGCTCTGACACCAAGTAAAATATCAAATTTTAGTTGGGTATCAGCTTGCAGGGTGTCAAAATTCCAATATCTTCGATTGTAAGTAAAACCTTCAATAAAGTCAAGACCAATAAACAAATTAATGAGTTTGTACTTACTCAAGAATCTGTATCCAATATATTGACTTAGTGCCGGACCACTCGTCATTCTATCATAACCTTTCAGGTAATCGCCATTCAGTTGGGGTAGATCTTCCGGATATCCTAGAAGTCTGATTCGAATCCAATGTTGTAAGTATCCAGCTCCCAAGCGAATTTCCAGGCAATGATCTCTTTTTCCTTTTTTAAATGGAATGAGTTTACCAATTTGTGCAGAAAAGTGAAAACCTCTCTCACCTAATTGGGTGAGGCCCATTCTGCCTGTTCTTTCTATCAGATTCCCATTGGGTGATCTTAAAAGTGCTAAAACATCAGTTTTGATTTCATCACTGAAGATCCATTCCCCATTAATGGCAAAAATCCAATTATTAGGACTGAGAAAGGAAATACGAGAACCTATACTTGAATTTAAACCAAAATTTTCTTTCATATT